>JBFMCJ010000010.1 GCA_040754675.1 Bacillota bacterium | reverse complement strand
ACTGCGCTGCGTCGAGGCGGCGAACCGCCGGCCTGACCGGGAAGCCGCCGGAGCGCCCGCTGGGGCCGGGGCGGTGCACCCCGCGGAAGCTCCCGCAGCCCGCCCTGCTCCCCCCACCCCGGCTCCGGCGGCGGGGGTGGCGGCACCGCCGGAGGCGATGGCCGAGGCGGTGGCCCCCGGCCCGGTTCGCCAGGTCATCGCCCGCCGCATGGTGGAGAGCTGGACCACCATCCCCCACGCCTGGACCATGGTCGAGGCCGACGTGACGTCGCTCGTGGCGCTGCGCGAGCAGGTGAGGGAAGCGTTCCAGCAACGGGAGGGCTTCGAACTGACGTATCTCCCGTTTGCCATCAAGGCCGTCGTGGACGCCCTCCAGGAGCACCCCGATCTGAACGCCTCCTGGGGCCCGGAGGGGCGGATCGTTCGCTACCGGCACGTCAACATCAGCGTCGCGGTGGGGCTCGACGAGGCGCTGATGGTGCCGGTCATACGGGAGGCCGAACGGCTCAGCGTGACAGGCATCGCCCGAGCCCTTCACGACCTCGTTCGGCGGGCGAAGCAGGGGCGGCTTACGGCCGACGACACGGGTGGCGGCACGTTCACCGTCAACAACACCGGCGCGCTGGGCTCGGTGCTGTCGGCTCCCATCATCAACCCTCCTCAGGGAGCGATTTTGACCACGGAGGCCATCCAGCGACGGCTCGTGGTGCTCAAAGACGACCAGCTCGCCATTCGCTCCATCATGAACCTCTGCCTGTCGTTCGACCACCGGATCGTGGACGGCGTGCAGGCGCTGCGCTTCCTCAACGCGGTGAAGCGCCGGCTGGAGGCGTTTGGGCCGGGTGTCCCGCTTGCTTGAGCGCGCCGTGGTATAATGGCCTCGCTACCCCCTGCCCCCGAGCCCTGAAAGGGTTCTCGGGGTGCCGTACGTCCAGAGGGAGGAGGTGGGTGCCGTGGTGCGCCCGTATGAAGCCGTGGTGGTGTTGAGCCCGGCGCTGGAGTCGGACGAGGCCGTGGAGGCGCTCATCGGCCGGCTCGAAAAGATCATCGCCGACGGGGGCGGAGTGATCCGCAACCTGGAGCGCTGGGGCCGACGCCGCCTGGCCTACCCCATCAAGCACCAGAGCGACGGGTACTACGTCCTCGTTCAGTTCGACGCGGAGGTGGGCGTCGCTCGGGAACTGGATCGGGTCCTGCGCATCACCGACGCAGCCTTGCGGCACCTGGTCGTCAGGCGCCAGGCGCAAGTGGCCGCAGCCGCGGAGGCTGCACAGGTCGGTGAGGGGAGAGGCCAAGCAACCGATGGTTAACCGCATCGTGCTCGTCGGGCGGGCTGTGAGGGACGCCGAACTCCGGTACACCGGGTCGGGGGCGGCCGTCTCGCGCTTTCGGATCGCCGTGGACAGGCCTTTCACCAACCAGCAGGGCCAGCGCGAGGCGGACTTCATCGACGTGGTGTGCTGGCGCAAGCTGGCCGAGACGGTGGGAGCGTACGTGCGAAAGGGCCGGTTGGTCGGGGTAGACGGCCGGCTGCAAATCCGCACGTACGACGATCAGAACGGGGTCCGGCGAATCCAGCCCGAGGTGGTAGCCGACCGGGTGGCGTTCCTGGAGCCCAGGCCGAAGGGCACCGAAGAGGGCGGCCCCGAGGCGGACGTTCCCGGCGAATTCCCCGAGGAGTTCAGCGACGCGCCGGCCGCCGACGAGACGCCGTTTTGACGGCAGACGCCCTGATAAGCGCAAGAAAGGTCCGGGATCGAGATGCCGAAGGACAAGAAGCGGCGGCGCAAGGTATGCGCCTTTTGCGTGGACAAGGTCGAGTGGATTGACTACAAGGATCCCAACCGGCTCCGCAAGTACATGACCGAGCGGGCGAAAATCCTGCCGCGCCGCATCACCGGCAACTGCGCCCGCCACCAGAGGCAGCTCACCACGGCCATCAAGAGGGCGCGCCATCTGGCTTTGCTGCCCTTCGTGGCCGACTGAGAAGCGAACCAGGCCGCCGGCCGCGCCGGGCCGGCAGGGCGGCGGGGCGGGCCGGGTCTTCCCCTGTGGCAGGGGGGCCCTGCCCGCTCCGCTATTTACCGCCCGCCGCCGGCAGGAGACGGGCGAGCCGACCCTGAACCAACTTGACCCGCGGCCGCAGGGTTGGATACGGAGGTGCCGCGCCGGCTCATGCAGGATCCGGCGGGGGCGAAGCCTGAGAGCGACCTGGCACGCAATCTGCGCGCCATCGAGCACCTGAAGGCCGAACTGGCGGCGGCCCTGGCGGGGCTGTACCGTGCCATGCTGCGATCCAGCGACGAGGCAGTGGCCGAGGCGCTGGCCGCCCTGGTCATCGGGGCGTATCTTCTGGCGCGGCGGCTGGGCATCAGCCCGACCCGTCTGGACATCAAAGTCGAAAACCGTGTCCGCGCCACGATGGAGCAGGGGCACGAGTTCGAGCAGTGGTACGGCGATTTCGGGGCCCTGTACAAGCACTTCCAGGGGGGAGGCCGGCGATAGGCGGCCTGTCGCGGTCCCGGGAGCGCGAGCGCATACGGCGCCTGACGGAAGGCGGCTTGCTTGCCGCCGTCACCGTCGTGCTCGGTTGGATCTCCCTATTCGTGCCGTACATGGCGCTGGTGCTCCCTTCGCCGATGGCGCTTCTCGTTTACCGGCACGGCGCCGGCGCCGGCCTGATGGCGTGGGCGGTTGCCGGGGTCTTGAGCGGCGTGTTGCTGGGCGGCGTACAGGCCGTACTGCTTCTCATCCCCATGGGGCTCACGGGGCTGGGGCTGGGCCTGGCGCTTCACGCGCGCCTTGCGCCCGGGCGCGTTCTGCTGGCGGGCGTGGCCGGGGCGCTTCTGGCGAGCCTGTTCAGCATCGGGGTCTCCCTGTGGGTGATGGGCATCAACCCCTTCGACCAGATGCTGCGGCTCTACGAAGAGAGCATGAAGGGCGCCATCAACCTCTACCGGCAACTCGGCGTGCCGGCCGAGCAGCTCGATCTCCTGGACCAGCAGTTGAAGCTTACCATGCAGGCTCTCCCTCGAATCCTGCCGGCCATCTTCCTGTCCGGTGCGGTGTTCATCGCCTTTGCTAGCTACTGGGCCGTGCGGGTGGTCCTGCGAAGGATGGGCGAGACCCTGCCCTGGTTCGAGCCGTTCTCCCGGTGGCGCCCGACCCCGGTTTCGGCGGTGGCGCTTTTCGCGGGGCTGTTGCTGCTCATGCTCCACGGCGGCCCCTCGTGGGTTGCAACGGCAGGCGCCAGCCTGGCCGTGCTGGGAGCGGGGGTTGCCCTGGTGAGCGGGCTGTCGCTGCTCTGGTTCTGGTACGAGCAGGCCCGCGTCTCCCGGGGAATGCGCGTGCTCATCACGGCTTTGTTGCTCTGGCCCTCGCTGACGTGGGGGTACCTGTTGCTCCTCGGCGCGGGGCTGGCCGATGCGTGGTTCAACTTTCGTCGCCTGTAGCGTCCGGCAGAAGAGCCGGACCAGGGAGAGGTGTGACGGCGGTGAAGGTGATCCTGACGCAGGACGTAAAGGGAGTGGGCCGCGCCGGTGACCTGGTGGACGTGTCCGACGGCTACGGCCGCAACTACCTGGTGCCGCGGGGGCTCGCCGTGGCGGCCACCGGTGGCAATGTGAAGGCGATCGAACACGAGCAGGCGGTGCTGCGGCAGAAGCTGGACAAGGAACGGGCCGAGGCGCAGCGCCTGGCGGAGAAGCTGCACACAGCGAGCGTCACGGTCAGGGTGAAGGCCGGGGAGTCCGGCCGGCTGTTCGGGTCGGTCACGGCAGGCGACATCGCGCAGGCGCTGGCCGAGCAGTTCGGCGTGCAGGTGGACCGGCGGCGCATCGAGCTCGAGGCGCCCTTGAAGAGCCTGGGCACCTATCCCGTGACGTTGCGTCTGGCCCCGGGCATCACGGCCGAGGTGCAGCTGGTGGTGGAAGCGGAGCAGGCGGCGGGCGCCGGAGGAAGAGGGTCCTGATGGCCGTCGACTCATCCCCGGACATGCGCCGGGAGATCCGGGCGCTTTGGGGGCTGATGCGGGAACTGTACGGCCCCGAGCGGCTCGTGCTCATGGCGGCCAAGGTCGGGGCTCTGGAACTGATACGGTCCGAGGACCCCCACCGGCAGCTCACGGCGCTGCTGAGGGTGATGCAGGAGGAGCCGACCTCCAGAGCAGGCGGGCGGGTCGAGGAGCTTTGGGCGCTGCTCTCACAGCTTGAGGACCGCCTGGCCGACGAACTGGCCAAAAAGCGCGTCCACGAGCAGCTCGAGCAGCGGGTCAGCGAGCGGATGCAGCGCCAGCAGGCTCGTTATCTTCAGGAACTGCGCAGCCAGATCCTGAAGGAAGAGGCCAGCCCCGACAACGCCCACACCCTGCGCAAGTACGCCGAACTCGAACAGCTTGAGCGCCGGCGGCTGGGCTCGTCGCTTCTGGCCGCTCTCCGGCCGTCCCGGCTGGACCAGGTCATCGGCCAGGACCGGGCCGTGCGGGCGCTGTTGGCCAAGCTGGCGTCCCCCATGCCACAACACGTGCTCCTCTACGGGCCGCCAGGCGTCGGCAAGACAACGGTGGCGCGCCTGGTGCTGGAGGTTGCCAAGCAGCTTCCCTACACGCCCTTCTCGGAGGACGCCCCGTTCGTCGAAGTGGACGGCGCCACCCTGCGGTGGGACCCCCGTGAAGCGTCCAACCCGCTGCTTGGCAGCGTGCACGACCCGATCTACCAGGGCGCCCGGCGGGACCTGGCCGAGTCCGGCGTTCCGGAGCCCAAGGTGGGGCTGGTCACCGAGGCCCACGGCGGCGTGCTCTTCATCGACGAGATTGGCGAGCTCGACCCCGTGCTCCAGGGGAAGCTCCTGAAGGTCCTGGAGGACAAGCGCGTTCGCTTCGATTCGTCCTACTACGACCCTGAGGATCCCCGGATACCGCGCTACATCCGCAAGTTGTTCGAGGAGGGGGCGCCAGCGGATTTCGTCCTGCTGGGAGCCACCACCCGCAGCCCCGCGGACGTCAACCCGGCGCTTCGCAGTCGCTGCGCCGAGGTCTTCTTCGACCCCCTCACCCCCGCCCACATCCGCGAGATCGTGGAGCAGGCGGCGGGCCGGGTGGGGGCCGTGCTGGACGCGGGAGCGGCCGCCCTGATCTCGGAACACGCCCCGGACGGCCGGCGCGCCGTGGCGCTCCTGGCGGACGCGTGCAGCCTGGCGCTCCACGAGACGCTGGGGTCGAACAGCGCCCCGGACGGCAGGGACGGCGAGCCGCAGGAGTGCCTGGCGGGGCTGCACGTCGGCCGCGCCCACATGGAAGAGGCGCTGCGAGCGGCGCGCCTTCTCAGCCCGGTGCGGGTGCGGGCGTCGGCTGCGCCTCGCGTGGGGCGGGCGCTGGCGCTCGGGGCGTACGGGTTCCGGGGGGTGGTCCTCGAGGTGGAGGCCATCGCCTTTGACGCGCGCTCCCCGGGCCAGGGCACCATCCGGTTCAACGAGGCGGCGGGCGCGATGGCGAAGGACTCAGTCTTCGTTGCCGCTTCGCTGGTTCGCAGCCTGCTCGGGATGGAGATGGCCGACCACGACGTTCACGTGAACGTGGTGGGCGGCGGCCAGGTCGACGGCCCTTCGGCCGGCCTGGCCGTGGCCTGTGCAGTGATCAGTGCGCTCTTGAGGGTACCCGTCCGGCAGGACGTGGCCATGACGGGCGAGCTTTCCGTGTGGGGTGACGTCAAGCCCGTGGGCGCTGTGCGGGAGAAGGTCTGGGCGGCTCGCGAGAGCGGCATGAGCAAGGTGCTGCTCCCTTCGGCCAACCTGCCGGACCTGCCCCAGGAACTCTCCAGCGGCCTGGCCTGCGGCGTCGACCGCATCGAAGAGGCCCTCGACGTGGCGCTGGGTGGTCCCAAGTGGCGGGAAACGGCCAGCCGCGGCCGGTCGGCCTGATCGGCTTTCCGGTGCGGCACTCGGCCTCGCCGGCCCTGCACCAGGCTGCCTTTCGGGCGCTGGGGCTCGACTGGGTTTACCTGCTGATGGAGGTGGAACCCGCCTTACTGGGCGATGCGGTGCGAGGGCTTCGTGCGCTTTCGTTTGCCGGGGCCAACGTGACGATTCCCCACAAGCGCGCGGTGATGGCCTTCCTGGATGAGCTCGCTCCGGAGGCAGCCCTCACGGGCGCCGTCAACACCATCTGCATCGAGGGCCTGCGGCTGGTGGGCCACAACACGGACGTCGGCGGGTTCGCCCGGGCGGTGAACGCCGCGGGAATCGATCTGCGTGGAGCCAGGGTGCTGGTGCTCGGCGCTGGGGGCGCTGCACGGGCGGCCGCCGCGGCCTGCCGGCAGGGGGGGTGCGCGTGGGTGGGTGTGGCGTCGCGCCGCCGGGAGCAGGCCGAGGAGCTTTCCCGGGAGATTGCCGGCGTCCAAGCGCTGCCGCTGGAAGCCGCCGCCGTCGGCAGGCTCCTTGGCGGGATCGACCTCCTGGTGAACGCCACCCCCCTCGGCATGCAGGGCGCCGGCAGCGGGCGGAGCCTGGTGGAACTCGCACCTCCCGACGGCCTGCCGGAAGACGGCGCCGTAATGGACATGGTCTACCGCCCTCCGGAGACGCCGCTGCTTGCAGCTGCGCGCCAGGCCGGGCGGCGCGCCATCCCCGGAGCGGGCATGCTGCTTTTCCAGGGCGCGCTCGCTTTCGAACTCTGGACCGGGCTCGCTGCCCCGGTGGAGACCATGGCCGAGGCGCTCGCCCGGGAACTCGGCGTCGATCCCTCAAGCGCGGGGCTCCCGCGGCCGCAGGGCAAACCAGATCACCCCCGGAACCGTTAGGCCCACGGCCACCCAGAAGTCCACGGGGTTAATCTGGCGAAGCATGAACCCCATCACCGCCAGGCCCAGCAGCGGCACGCCGCTTCCCCAATGAAGCAGCAGAGGCCCCTGGCCGCGCCTTTCGCGAGCACCGGTCTTTCGCCCCATCACGGCAAAGGGAATCAGGGAAAACGGCAGGAAGTGCAGTACCCCGACGCCGCGGGCCAGCCACTCGAGCTGGCCGACGAGCGTTCCGAGCGTGGCGATGACCAGCGCGGCGGCGCCGAGCCGCAGCGACGAGGAGCGGAACCGGCCGTGGCGGGCGGTCGCGGGCGCGGGAGCGGGGGCGAGCGCCCGGGGGAGAAGGCCGTCTGCGGCCATGGTTTCGCCCAGCTCCAGGGAGGCCAGCATCACCCCGTTGGCGGACGACAGGGTGGCGATGAGCCCCGCGGCGGCCACGGCGGACGCCCCGGCACGGCCCAGCACCCGCCGTGCCACCTCGGCCAGAGGCGTGGCGCTGCCGGCCAGGTCCACATGGTGCACGATGCCGACGCTGACGGCGATGATCCCGGTGTAAAGGAGCGTGACGACGCCCACAGAGGTCAGCATGGCGGCGGGCACGGTTCGCGGCGCGTTGGCGATGGCGCCGGCGGCCTGGGCCACCATCTCGAAGCCCAGGTAGGAGGTGAACACCAGGGGAACAGCCGCCAGCACCCCGTCCCAGCCATACGGGAAAAACGGCGACCAGAACGCCGGATCGACCCGGGGAACCCCCACGGCGACGAAGCCGCCCAGCACGAAAAGCAGCAGCGCCACCGAAAGATTCTGCAAGAAGGCGGCTGCCCTGTGCCCGAGCGCGTTGGCGCCGGCAACGGCCAGCACGCAGCCGGGTGCGGTCAGCCACTCGGGGATTCCCGGCCAGAAGTAGGTGAGGTACCTGGCGAAGCCCAGGGCATAGAACGATGCGGAGAGCGCCATCCCCAGCCACAACTGCCAGCCCGCCACGGACGCGGCGCCGATCCCCAGAGAGTCCCGGATATAGACGTAAGGGCCGCCGGATACCGGCCGGGAGGCGGCCAGGTGGCCGAAGTTGAACGCCAGGATAAAGGCGCTGGCGCCGGCCAGAAGATAGCTCAGAACCGCCCCGGGGCCGGCGTACCGGGCGGCGTCGGCGGAAAGGGAGAAGATGCCCGCGCCGATCATGGTACCGACCCCCAGCGCGCAGGCGCTGAAAAAGCCCATCAAACGGGGCGGCCGGCCGGCGCGAGCCTCGTCCACGGCGCGCATCGCGGGAAATGAGTACGTGCCGGCTTCCCGGCATAACCCTGACTGGTACCAAGAGCCCGAGAACAGGACGTGAGCGTGACATGAGCGAGAACGGCCGTTTGAGGCTGGCCCTGTTGTTCGGCGGGCGGTCCGGGGAACACGAGGTCTCCATCATGTCCGCCCGATCCGTGCTCAGGGCGCTCGACCCCGAGCGCTACCGGGTCTTTCCCATCGCGATCACCCGCCACGGGCGGTGGTACACGGGCTCCGACCCCGCCGCGGCGATGGACGCCCTCGCGGCGGGGCGCGTCGACGAACTCGACCCGGTGGCGGTCATCCCCCAGCCGGGCCACCCGGACAACCCGCCCATCGACGTGGCCTTTCCCCTGCTGCACGGCCCGCTGGGTGAGGACGGCACCATCCAGTCCATCTTCGAGCTGGCGGAGATTCCTTACGTGGGGGCGGGCGTGGCCACCAGCGCCGTCGGGATGGATAAGGAGCTGATGAAGGCGGCCTTTCGCGCCGCCGGGCTGCCCGTGGTGGCCTACCGCGTCGTGCGGCGATCCGAGTGGCAACAGGACCCCGGCGCGGTGACCCGGGCCGTCGCGGAACACCCGGGCTTTCCCGCCTTCGTCAAGCCGGCCAACCTAGGCTCCAGCGTGGGGGTCAACCCGGCCTCGAACGCCGAGGAGCTGGCACGGGCCCTCGAGGAAGCCTTCGCCTACGACCGCAAGGCGCTCGTGGAGGCATCGGCCGCGCCCCTCAAGGAGGTCGAGTGCAGCGTTCTGGGTATCGACCGGCCCGAGGTGTCGGTGCCCGGCGAGGTCCGGCCGGGGCGGGCGTTTTACGATTACACGGCAAAGTACCTGGACACCACGACGGGACTGGTGGTTCCGGCCGAACTCGACCCGGAGGTGGCGGAGCGGGTCAGGGACCTGGCCGCCAAGTGCTTCCAGGCGGTGGATTGCGCCGGGATGGCCCGCGTTGACTTCTTCGTGAAACCCGACGGGCAGGTGTTCGTAAACGAGATCAACACCATCCCGGGCTTCACCGCGGTGAGCATGTACCCGCGGTTGTGGGAGGCGTCGGGGCTGCCGTACCCGAGCCTGATCGACCGCCTGGTGGAGATCGCCCTCGAAGTTCACAGGACGCGCCTCGAAATCCGCGCGGCCCACGCATCCTACGCCCCGGGCGCGCAGGGAGGCGTGGCGCCCAGGCCGAAGTCCTCCGGCCGGGCGGGGTGATCGGACCAGGGATGGCGCGACGCCGTGTTCGCATCGAGCCGGGGGTGTCAGGCCGGCGGTACCTGTCGGTTCCGGAGGAACTGATCGAACTGTACGCCCCCCGCATCAGCTGGCAGGCGGTGGCCGCTTGGCTGGTGCTCCGGCTTGCCGCCGAGCGGGGCGGCTCGGTCGGGGACAACGAGGAACTGACCTCCTTCGTAGCGAGGACGCTGGGGCTCTCCCCGCTGGAGGCGGGCGAAGCCATGCGGAGGCTGACGCTGTACCGCCTCGTGGAGCCGGCCGGTGAACACGCGCTTCGGGTGCTGGAACCGCTCGAGGCCGCCAGCTTCGCCCGGGAGTTCGGTGAGGTGGGGGCGCCGCTGCGTCCGGCTCCCTCCCAACCCGAGCCGGCCCCTGCGGCGCCACAGGAGGTGGCGGCGGCCGCCGACCCGTCGGCCGGAGCATCCCAGCCGCTGCCGGCCGACATCCGCGAGGTGCTCGACTGGTACCACCAGCGCATCGGGCTCATCAGTGAAAGCCAGATAGAGCGGCTGTGCGAATGGATCACCCAGCGGGGCATGACCACCGACGTGGTGGCGCTCGCCATCGAGCAGACGGCGCGTTCTGCCGAGTACGCGAGCTTCAGCTACCTGGAGGGCGTCCTGCGCAACTGGTACAACCAGGGAGTCCGCACGTGGGCTGACGTCCTGCGCCGGCCCCACCTGGCCTCCGTGCTCAACGCTTCCCGCGCTGCTGCGCCGGCAGGACCGCCGTCCGCGCCGGGTGCGGGCGGGGGCTCACCCTCCACGCCGGCCGGCCAGGGCGCGCCGGTCGGGGCCGGCTCGGGCAGCGGGGCCGGCAAGGCGGACCGGTCGGATGCCCCGATGGTTGGGGTTCCTAACGCCGAGGCCTACAGGCCGGTAGATCCCGAGCGCGTGAAGCGCATCAAGGAGCTGTACGGCTATGGCCGTTGAGCCGTCCCAGGGAACTCCTGTGGCCTCCAGGCTGCCCGCGGCCGCCGCCCCGGGCGCACCGCCGGGGGTGCGGGGGACTTTCGTTCCCGTCGATGCGGATGCCGAACGCCGGGTGCTGGGCATCCTGCTCAAGTACCCGGACAAGGCCGACCTGGTGATGGACAGGCTGCGTCCGTCCCACTTCTACGACCGCGTACACCGCCTCGTCTTCCGCACCATCGTGGAACTTTACAACACCACAGGCCGGATCTCGTTCACCCAGGTCTTCAACCGGCTGCGCAAGGAGCCGCAGATTCCGGACCCGGAAGGGGCGCTCCTCGAACTCACCGACTCCTTCGGCAGCGCCGCCGAGCTGGAGCCGGCCGTTGACGTCCTGCTGGACAAGCAGGCGCGCCGGCGCATCCTGGAGGCGGCGCAGGAGATCGAACGGATGATCCTGTTCGAGTCCCGACCGTCGCTGACGGACTGCCAGTCGGCCGCGCAGCAGCTGATGTTCGAGGCAACCTCCGAAGAGGGCAGCCTGGAGGAAGACGTCAAGCCGCTGCGCGACGTCCTGGCGCGCTGCTACTTCAACCTCGTGGAGCGCATGGAGGGCCGGCGCACGGCGGGGTTGATGGTGCGGTACCCCTCCATCGACGGCATCACCACGGGATTCAAGAAGAAAGATTTGATTATTCTGGCGGCTCGCCCCAGCATGGGCAAGACAGCGCTCGCGCTCAACTTCGCGGTGCACGTGGCGCGCTTCGAGCAGGTACCCGTTCTCATTTTCTCGCTGGAGATGGACGACGAGCAGATCGGCGACCGTATCGTGATAAGCGAGCTGTTCCGCTTCCAGGACGGCAGCAGCACCCCGGTCACGTCCCTGGACTACACCACCCGGATGGACGCGGAGAAGTTCGCCCGCACCCAGTCCATCTTCAACGAGCTTCACGAGCTGCCGATTCTCGTGGTGGACCGGCGGGGGTTGACGGCGGCCGACATCCGCGCCAAGGCCCGGCGTGTGAAGGCCGCCCACAAGGATCTCGGGCTCATCGTCATCGACTACCTGCAGCTCATCCGGCCGCCGTCCGAGAGCACGAGCAAAAACTGGGCGCTGGTGGTCGGGGACGTGGTGCGGGAGATCCGGGACCTGGCCGGCGAACTGGACGTGCCCATCCTGTTGCTGTCGCAGCTCAACCGGGGGGTCGAGGCCCGGGAGAACAAGCGCCCGGTCATGTCGGACCTGCGGGACAGCGGAAACATCGAGGAATTCGCCGACGTGGTCATGTTCCTGTACCGTGACGACTACTACTATCCGGACAAGGCCCGGGAGAAGGGTCTGGAGGGCGTCGTCGAGGTCATCGTGGCCAAGCAACGGCGCGGCCCCACCGGGGTGGCCAAGCTGCGGTTCCATAAGGAGTACACCCGTTTCGTCGACCTGGAGGAGCAGGAGCGTGGGCCCTGATGGACCTGATCGACCGGCTGGAGCGGGTCCGGCTGCGGCTCGCGGAGGCGTACCGGCGGCTCTGGCAGGAGGGGGCCTTGACGGAGCAGCAGTTCGAGGAGGTCATGGAAGTGCTGGACAATATCGAGAAGCTTCCCGTGAACGAGGTACGCCGGCGCCTCCAGCAGATCGGCGGGCCCGGGCCGCCGGGTGAGGGCGCATGACGCAGAGCGCGCCGGCATCGCAGACAGCCGGGCTGCGGCATGCCTCGGCGTTCAAGGGAGCGGTGTTCCTGGCCTCGCTGGCGGCTTTCGGGTGGCTCGGCCAGGCGTGGGCGCTGGTTCCGGTGGCCGTCGAGGTCGACGGAAACCGCGTCGAGGGCCGGGTGCTGACGGGCACGGTCTCCGGCGCGCTGAGCCAGCTCGGGATCCTGCTCCAAGACGGCGACAGGACGCGCCCGGCGCTGCAGGCGAAGATCGCTTCGGGGATGGAAATCGCCGTGCTGCGCGCCTTTCCCGTCACGCTGAGCAGCGACGGGAACGTGCGCAGCGTTCTGGCCGTGCCCGGGACCGTCGGGGATCTTCTGGCCGACGTGGGGATCAAGCTGGGGCCGCTGGACCGCGTCGAGCCGCCCGCCGACACGCCCCTGTCGCCCACCCTCAAAGTGGAGGTCGTGCGGGTCCGGGAGGAGGTCGTGGTGCGGCGAGAGCCCATCCCGTACCGGACGTTGCGGTGGGCCGAGCCCCGGTGGGAAAAGGGGAAGACCGGCGTGCTGCGCGAGGGGCGTGAGGGGCTCGCCGAGCACACGGTCAGGCTTCGCTACGAAAACGGCCGGCTCGTTTCGACCACCCGGCTCGCCACCAAGACCCTGAAAGAACCCGTGGACAAGATCATCGGTGTGGGCACCCGGATCGTGTGGCGCACCATGAAGACCCCCGTGGGCACCATCCGCTACAAGGAAGCCATCCAGATGGTGGCGACGGCCTACTATCCCGGCCCCGAGAGCACCGGCCGGTACGCCGACGGGGTCACCGCCACCGGGATGCGGGCGGGGCACGGGGTCGTGGCGGTGGATCCCAGGGTCATCCCCCTGGGCACCCGCCTCTACATCCCGGGCTACGGCCTCGCGGTGGCCGGGGACGTCGGGTCGGCCATCAAGGGGCGGCGCATCGACCTCGGGTTCAACACGCTGCGCGAGGCGCTCCACTTCGGACGCCAGACGGTGACGGTCTACGTCCTCGATTGAACGGCCTGGCGGGGGCGGCTTGCCAGCGCCCCCGCCGAATCCCGCCACCCCCTCGGCTCTACACGAGATTCTGCGGCATTTCGGCTTACGCCCGAGGCGCGCCTTCAGTCAGAATTTTCTCATCGACCCGAGGGTGGCCGGCCGCATCGCCACGGCGGTGGGCGCCGGGCCGGACGACCGGGTCGTGGAGATCGGGGCCGGGCTCGGGGCGATCACGCTGCCACTGGCGCGCCTCGCCGGGCAGGTGATCGCCATCGAACGGGACCCCCGCCTGGCGCAGGCCCTCGGCTGGGTGCTGGCGCAGCACGGCTTGAACGCGCCCGTGCTAAGGCGCGTCGTGGTCGTCGTGGCCGACGTCCTGCGCCTGCCCCTGGACCCTCTCCTGTCCCTGCCGCGCGGCGCCCCCGGGCGAGCATTTCTCGCCGGCAACCTGCCTTACGGCATCACGAGCGACCTGCTCCTCTTGCTGGCGGCTTCCAGCGGGTGGCAGCGGGGCGTGGTGATGGTGCAAGAAGAGGTGGCCGACCGCCTGACGGCCGCTCCGGGCAGCGAAGCCTATGGCTCTCTTACGGTGGCGCTTCGGGCGCGCTGCCGGATCGGCCGGCTCTTCGAGGTATCGCGCCGTTCGTTTTTCCCGGCGCCCGACGTGGATTCCGCGGTGCTGGAGATCGCTCCGCTTGCCACGCGCCCCGGGCCGGAGGACTCCCGGGCGCTCGAAGAGGTGCTGCGGGCCGCATTCGGCCAGCGCCGCAAGAGATTGAAAAACGCCCTGCGTACCCTGAGGGCGAGGTCGCCCCGGGGCAGGGGCGGCGACGGGGAGTTGAACGCCGATGAGGTGGAGGCGCTCCTGGCGGCCGCCGGCGTCGACGGCTCGCTCCGGGCGGAAGCCCTCGGCGTGGAGGATTTCCTCAGGCTGGCCGCTGCGTGGCGCCGCCACCGGGCGGCAACTCGTTGAAGCGCGTCACCAGCCGGTGCTATAATCGGTGCGGCTCCCGCCACAAACGGGGGTTCGGCAAGGAGCAGAGGAGGTGTGCTCCCGCAGCTCAGGTAACGGAGACCGAGAAGGCGGCGGTCATGCAGTTCATAAGCCCCACCAAGGGGCCGATGACGTTCGACGCGATGTTCGACGAGATCATCGCGTACGTTCGCGAAAGCCCCCAGGCGAGCTACCGCATTATCGTCGGGACCGACTCGCAGCTTCGCGACCAGACGAGTTTCGTCACCGCCGTCATCGTTCACCGGGTCGGCAAGGGCGCGCGGTACTTCTACGCCAGGGAACGGCAGGTCTTCGGCCGGAGCTTGCGGCAGCGCATCTTCTACGAGGCGGCTCGGAGCCTGGAGGTAGCAGGTAAGCTCGCCTCGCGCCTGGCGGCCAACGGGTACGCGGACTTCGACGTCGAGATCCACCTGGACATCGGCCGCCACGGCGAGACCCGCGACCTCATCCGAGAGGTGGTCGGCATGGTGACGGGCAGCGGCTTCGACGCCCGCATCAAGCCGGACGCCTTCGGCGCCTCCAAGGTTGCGGACAAGTACACCAAGTGAGGCTTTCCCCTCGCCTGCCCTGACCACAGGACACGGGTCCGGCATACCGTGGTAGGGAATGCTGCCCCGGTCCGTGCTACCGGGGTTCGAGGGCGCAGGGGATGGCGACTAACCACAACCCCCACGGGCTGCGCCGGCTGCGGCTGGTGCTGGACGGGCGGTACATTGAAGGCGCGGTGGGCCGCCTGGACGGCAGGGCGGCGTGGGTCGACGCGGCCCCCATCGCCTCCCGGTGGGGGGGCCGGCTGGACATCGGCGAAGAGGTGCTGGGTTGGCGGGATGCCCGCACCGGCCGCACCGTGGTCTTCAGGCGGGGGAGCCCGCAGGCGCAGCTGGAAAACGACGCCGAGCGCGTCACCCTGTCCGCGGCCCCGGACTGGTCCGACGGTGCCCTGCTCTTTCCGGCCGATGCCGTCGCCCTGGCGGGCGGTGCGTCGCTCAGCGTGGACCGCACGGCCGGGGTGCTGTTCATCACCCGCCCCGACCCCTATCTGGCCGAGTGGCGAGTCCTGATCGACCCGGGTCACGGTGGCCGGGACACGGGGGCCACCTACGGCGCAGGCCTCGTTGAGAAAGACCTCAATCTCGACGTGGCCCGCCGCCTCGCCCGCCTCCTGAAAGCGGCAGGAGCGGCTGCCGCCTTGAGCCGCACCACGGACGTGGAACTCAGCACGGCCCGCCGCTGCGCGCGGGCCCGTCAGTTCCAGGCGCGCCTCGTGCTCAGCATCCACCACAACGCCTACCCCGACCCTTCCCTGCAGGGCGCCGAGGGGTACTACTACCGCAAGGACGAGAGCCGCAGGCTAGCCGCTGCGCTGGTCGGCGCGCTGGCGCGGGGTCTTGGCGTGCCGAACCGGGGGGTTCGGGAGGCCAACGTGGGGGTGCTCAGCTGCCTGGGGTGTTCCGCCGCCCTGACCGAGGCGGCGTTCGTTACCGAACCCCGGCTGGCCCGGGCCTTTAGCCACCCGTGGATGCGGGTGAAGGAGGCGCTGGCCCTGCTCGAGGGACTGCGGAGCTTTTGCAGCGCCGCTCATGGAGACGGCGTGCTGTGGGGCGTCCCGTCCCCGTAGCGGCGCCGCCGGGCTGCCCGGGCCTGCCTGCATATACTGCGTCGGGGGTGGGGCCGGACCGTGTCAGCGCCGGATAAGGAGCCTGCCACGCCGGCCGCACGGCAGCGCGCAGGCAGGGTGCGCCGCGCCCGCCGCAAGCACCCCGTGCTGCACCCGGGCAGCCGTGGCCCGGCGGTGGCTGCGCTCCAGCAGCAGCTGAGCAGGCTCGGCTTCTACGGCGGCGAGATCGACGCCATATACGGCGACCTGACCTTCGAGGCCGTCCGGTCGTTCCAGCGGGCGTTCCGCCTGCCGCCCGACGGCCTGGCGGGCCCTGAGGTGCTGGGGCTCCTGGACGACCCTTTTCTTCAGGCCGGCGAGGCCGCGCCGGGGCACCGGCTGGTGGTGGCATGGGCCGACGGGGACCTTCCCGCAGAAGATCAGCGCCCTCAATGGGTCAGCATGTGGGCGGTTCCCGGCCTCGAACTCGTCGCCGACCCGCTCGGCCGCATGTGGCTTTCAGACGGCGAGGCAGGCCGGGTGGCCCGGAACGGCCCGCTCCGCGGCCCGCTGCCCGTGCTCACGGTGCGACCGGCGCGCAGCGTGCCGCTCATCCGGCGTTCCGGCCTGCAGCAGATCGCCCGCATGCTCACAGGCAGCGGGCGGGTCGCGCGCGTCATCGTCGCCGTCCCGGACGGAGACGGTGCGCCGGCGCGATCGGGTTCCGCCGAGATGCCCCCGCCCGGGGCGTTTCGCCTGGCCCGGGCCCTCGGCCGGGCCGGGGTGAGCTGCTGGATCAGCCTGCGGCTGTCGTCACCCGCCCGCCCCCTCAGCCTGCGGTGGTGGGGTTACGAGGTTACACGCCGCGCCGGCGTGTTCGAGCGCATGGTGGTCTGGGCGCCACCGGTCGTGGGTGACTCGTTTGAACCCGAGATCGCCGCGGTCCGCGCCGCCATTCAGGGGGTCCGGCGCTGGCGCCCGCCATGGCGGGTTCTCCTCGGCCTCGACCTGTCCCCCTGGCTCATCGAGCCGCCCGAAACCCCGGGGCGACCTCCGGGCCGCCGCCGCCTCACCCGGGCCGAGGCGGTACTTGCCGCCTGGCAGCTTCGCCTTCGCCGGCTGAAAGGGGAGGACCCCGCCACCCTCCCCACGGTGGTGCGCTGCACGCCGGCGCGTGTCCGGGCGTTCGTGAGCTTTGTGAAGTGGGCGGGGCTGGGCGGCATCGTTCTGCGGGGCCTTGACCGCGCGGATCCCCCCGTGCTGGCCGTTGTCGAAAACACCATTCCGGCGCTCAAGTTCTCGGACGACCCGTCATAAGGATGGGCAGACCCTCTTTCGGGGGAGGCGGAGCTTTTGGCTGTCAAGATCAGGGAAACCGAGCTGGTACTGAGTCGCCGCCTGGAGGAGCGTTCGGTGGAGGTCACCGCTTCCGGGAGTCTCCGGCTCCCGTCCGAACTCCCGGATGCAGCCACGCCCATCCGCTGGAAGGCGCTGGCCAGCGTGGACCGGGTCGTGGCCGACGCGGCTTCCGGGCGGCTCGAGGCCCGGGGCACGTTGAGAGGCTGGGTAGTCTACGCGGCGGCGGGATCCGAATCGCCGGACCCCGCGGGGGCGGTTTTTGGCGGGCGGCTCGAAGGGGAGCTGCCCTTCACCGCCTCGACCGACCTGCCGCCCGATGCCGGCGACGCGGCCTGGCAGGCCCGGGCGACGGTGCGGGACGTGGAGGGGCGGTTCCGCACGGACGGGCGAACCGCCGACGTGGACGTGGTGATCAGCGTGCGTTTCGCCGGCGTCGTGCGGGAACGGACGACGGCCGTCAGCCAGGTCTCCGCCACGCCGCCCGACCGCGTCGAGACCTCCAGCGCCACCCTGCGGGTCAGCGTCTTCCAGGGCGAAGGCAGGGCGCGGCTTGCGCTCGAGGAGGCCCACGGGCTTGACCTGCCGGCCGGGCCCACCTCGCGCCTGCGGGTGCTGGACCTCCAGGTGGAACCCACGATCACCGCCGCCGAGCCACACGACGGGGGCGTCCTGGCGAGAGGCGAACTGGCCTTTGAACTCCTCTATGCGGTGCAGCGCCAGGCGCCGGCTGAAGGCCCGCCACCCGGGCCGTCCGAAGCGAGCGCCCCGGGCACGGGGGAGCAGCCGGAGGTGGTGGCCCCTGTAAGGCTCTGGGATGTGCACCTGGCGAGCTGGACCAGCCCCGAAGGTTTCGAGACCACGATTCCCATCGCGGGGCTGGAGGGCACAAGCCGCGTCCGGGCCCGCGCGCAGCTCGCCGACGCCTCCGTTCGCACTCTGCCCGCGGAAGGGCTCGTCTACATCACCTGCCAGGTGGACGTCGAGGCGCAGGCCGTGGACGCCCGCACCGTGCCGGTGGTGGCGGACATCCGGTCGTCGGGTCCGCAGACGGTGGAACAGCGCAAAGTCCCGCTTCGCCTCGAAAGCCCCGCGGGCGAGGGCCGGCGCACCTTCACGGGCGGCGCCACCGTCGAACTCTCCGGCGCGCTGCCGCCGGTCGACCGCATCGTATGGAGCGGGGTGGTGGTGGATGCCATTTCTACGCGGCCCGAGGCAGGCCGGGTGCACGTGAGCGCATCGGCCACGCCGTGGGCGTACTACCTGCCCTACAAGCCCGACGCCCGGACGAACGGCGTGGTCTTCGCCTTCTGGCCGGGCGCGGTCAACATCGAGCAGGTGGTCGCCATCCCCGACCTGCGGCCCGACGCTGAAATCTCCGCGTCTTTCACGGGCCTCTCCGTGGAGGCCGACCTGATCAGCCGGCAGACGGTGGAGTTCACCGTGTCGGGCCAGTGCCTCGTCGAGGCGCAGCTTCCTGCCACCCAGGAGGTGGTGGCCGAAGCGGTGGCCGTACGCGCCCCGGGCCCGCGCCAGCCGTCCATCTACCTGGTGGTCACACAGCCCAACGATACGCTCTGGAAGCTGGCGCGCCGCTACCGCACGACGCCCCAGCAGGTTCAGTCGGCGAATCCTGACCTGGGCGCTCGCGAGGAGACGGAGCCGTTGCCGGCCGGCAGCCGCCTGTTCATCATGGGGCAGTAAACTTTTTCCATCCCGGCCTTGCTGGGGCGAGGTGGTCATGCTAATCTGGTGCCGTCAGTAGGCTTTCGCCGGAGGACGCTAGATGCAGGGGGCGCCGCTCGAGACGTCCCGTATCGACAAAATCCTGGTCCTGCAGCTGTGCCCCATTGGCGACACCCTGTTCGGGACGCCTGCGCTCCGGGCGCTCAGGCGGCGCTTCCCTCACGCCTGCGTGGCCGATGTCACGTGGGCGGCCAACCGGGAGGTGCTGGAGGGTAACCCCGCCATCGACCGGCTGGTCCTCTGCCGCAGCGCCCTTCAGTTACCGCGCGTTCTGTCGGCTCTTGCAGACGAAGACTTCGACGCGGTGGTGGGGCTGTCCAACATCGGGAGCTGGCTCACCCTCTTTACCCGGGCGGAGGTGCGCGTCGGGTTCAACAGCCAGACGCTCGGGTGGCTGTACACGCAGGACGTCCCGGATCGGCGCGAACTCCACGCCGTGGACTACTGCCTGGAGGTGGTGGCGGCGCTCGGGGCCGAATCCGACGGCCGTCACCTCGATCTGCCCGTCTCCGAGCGGGAGCGCCAGTGGGCGCGCCGCTTTCTGCGAGCCGACCGGGGGCGCCCGGCCCTTCGGGTCGCCATGCACCCGGGCGGCCGTTACTTCCCCGCCAAGCGCTGGCCCACGTCGGGGTACGCCTACGTGGCGGACTACCTGGCGGGTCAGTATGGCGCCCAGATCGTGGTGGTCGGCGGGCCCGACGACGTTGCGCTTGCGGAAGAGATGGCCGACGAGTGCCGGCTCGCGGAGCCTCTGGTGGCCGCCGGGCGGGCAGGCATCAAGCAGACCGCGGCCCTGATCGAGCAGTGCGACCTGTTCATCGGCAACGACTCGGCGCCAATGCACATGGCAGAGGCGGTGGGGACACCGGTCGTCGCGATGTTCGGCCCCACCAATCCCGGCAACTTCCGGCCGCTCGGCCCCTTCGACGTGGTGGTGCGGAAGGAGCTGCCCTGCAGCCCCTGTTTCCACTGGCTTGGCGGAAGCCGGCAGTACCTGATGCATGCGTCGCTGTCGGAGCAGCCCGCCCCGTGTATGCGCTCCATCACGCCAAGGGATGTGATCGTCGCGGTGGAAGGGCAGATCGACCGGTTGGGGCTGCGCGCGCACCGAGGGCTGGTGCGGCCGCCGGCGCCCCCGCCCGTCGATGCGGAACTGGCCTGGGCCCTCCCGGGTTATGACGGCGGTGCGATACGGCTTTTGCCGCTGCGCCCGGGCCGGATGCTCCGCAGGGCCGCCATCCGCCGCCGGCATCGCCACCTGGCGGTGGCCGGCCGGCGCGGTGCGCCGCACAAGGTTCAGGAGTTCGAGGAGATTTGAAGGAGCATGGTCAGGGCCGGTTCCAGCTGACCCGGCAGGCCATTCGCCGCAGCATCGCCTTCTCGCTCCTCTCCGGGGCGGCCGCCGTGGCCGCCCTTCTTACGTTGGTAAGAGATGGGGACGAAGCCGTATTCAGCCACCTGCGGATGGTCGACGCGCGGTGGCTGTGGTTCGCCGCCGGCCTCACCCTCACGGCGTGGCTTTTGCGCACGTGGCGAAGCCAGCTGCTGGCCCGGGCTTTCGGAACGCGCATACCGGCCAGGCGCGTCTTGCGCTACTACCTCGCCAGCGTCTTCGTCTCGCACGTGACGCCGACCAGCACCGGCGGTGTCCCGGTCTTCATCTACCTGTTGGCGCGGGAAGGCCTGAGTGTGGGGCGCGCCACGGCGGTGGCGGTGGTCGATTCCGGGCTCGTCGTGCTGTGGCTGCTGGCGGCCTGGCCCGTCGCCGCCGCGTGGAAGGGACTGGGCGGCCGGTTCGGCGCGCCCGGATTGACGGCATTCGTGCTCGTCTCGCTGGGGATGCTGGCCGCCTTGGTGGCCTGGACGCTGGTGCGACCCCGCGCAATCGCGAGCATCTTCATGCGCATGCTCACGCGGGCACGCCGCGCCGCTCGGGCCGGGCGCCGGCGCCGGATGCGCGCCATCCTGGCCGTCCTGGTGAAGGAGAGCCTCCGCTTCTCGTACGGGATACGCTACCTGCTCCTCCAGCGCCCGTGGCACCTGGTGGGCGCCACGCTCCTCACCGGGGTGTACTGGCTTTTTTACCTCTCCATCGCCTGGGCCGTGCTCGTGGGCTTAGGCGCACGGATGAACTGGCTGTATGCGGCGACCGCCCAGCTCATATTCAACCTCTTCCAGCCGTTCATCCCCACGCCGGGCGGCAGCGGCGGCGCCGAGCTGATCATGGCCTACCTGTTCAAGCGCGTTCTGCCCGCCTCGAGGCTTGCGGTGTTCGTGGGGGTGTGGAGGTTCTTCACGTTCTACGCAAGCCTGGTGGCCGGCGGGATCATGTTCGTGCGGTCGGTGGGAGGAGCGTTGAGAGAGGCTCCGGCCCACCCCTCGCCCGCCACCTCCGCCGGAAGCCCCGGCCCCTCGCCGGCCCTGCCTGGGCCGGCCGGCGGGTCAGGCAGGCAGGCCCCCGCTCCCGCCGAACCTCAATCGTAGGTCGCCTTGCCGGCCGCAAGTTTTCGGGAGATGGGGTGCAGCCCGAGGTGGCTTTGGACACAGCGCGCCCTGGCGTCCCGGTGCCCGCGCCCGCCCAAAGCGTCCTGGAACTCCTGGAGGCGGCCAGGGGGCGCCGGATTGCCGTCATCGGCGACGCCGTGCTGGACCGGTACGTGTACGGCGAACCCGTTCGGATTTCCCGGGAGGCGCCGGTGCTCATCCTGAGCTGGGTGGGCGAAGAGGAACGCCCCGGCGGGGCGGCGAATGCGGCGGCCAACGCCGCGGCCCTGGGAGCGCGCGTCGAGCTGGTCAGCCTGGCGGGTGACGATGCGCCCGGCGGGCGGCTCACGTCGCTACTCGAAGCCCGCGGGGTGGCGGCCCGCCTGGTGCGCGACCCGGCCCGGCCGACCACCGTCAAGACCCGTTTCATCGCCGGGAGCCGGCAGACGGTTCAGCAGCAGATCCTGCGGCTCGACCGGTGGGAGTCCCGGCCGCCGGGCGGGCGGCTGGTGGAGGAGCTGGCCGAAGCGGCGTCTCAGGCGGTGCAGCGGGCGGACGCCGTCATCCTGTCGGAATACGGGGCGGGGAGCGTCACCGGCGCGGTGTTCCAGGCGGTGAGGGAGACGGCGAGAGCCCGGGGCATTCCCGTGGTGGTGGACTCGCGGTTCCGGATCGGGGAGTTTAGGGGCGTTTACGCCGCCACGCCCAACCTGAGTGAGGCGGAACAGGCGGTGGGGATTCGCCTGGTCGGGGAGCAGGCGTTTGCTGAGGCCGGGCGCCGGCTGCTCGAGCAACTGCAGCTGCGGCTGCTGGTCCTGACCCGGGGCGAGGAGGGCATGTCGCTATTCTTTGCCGACGGTCGGCCGCCCCTGAGGCTGCTCGCCTACAAGCCCCGGGAGGTCTACGACGTCAGCGGGGCGGGTGACACGGTGGTCTCCGCCATTGCGCTGGGGCTTGCGTGCGGGGAGCAGCACGCGCTGAGCGCGGCGCTGCTGGCCGATGTGGCGGCCGGGCTCGTGGTGGGCAAGCGAGGGGTCGCCACCGTTTCGCCGGAGGAGATAAGACAGGCGGTGGCAAGCTGGACGCCCCAGCTTTACGAGTGCACCGAGGCTGGAGGGTAGGGCGGGGCTGTGGAAAGTTCTGAGGAACGGGTGGTTTCCGTCGAGGCGGCGGCGGCGTTCGCCCGGGAGGTGCGCCGCGGCGGCGGGAGGGTCGCCCTGGCCAACGGGTGCTTCGACCTGCTGCACGCAGGGCACGTGGCGTTCCTCGAACAGGCCCGAGCGGCGGCCGACGCACTCATCGTGGGGGTCAACAGCGACGGAAGCGTCCGGCGGCTGAAGGGCCCCGAGCGTCCCGTGGTCGCCCACCAGGACCGGGCCCGGGTCGTTGCGGCGCTGCGCGCGGTCGACCGGGTGGTGGTTTTCGAGGAGGAGACCGCGGCTGCCCTTATCGAAGCGATAAGGCCCGACCTGTATGTGAAAGGTTCCGACTACTCGCTCGAACGGCTGCCCGAACGGGAGGCGGCGCAGCGGGTGGGTGCCCGCATCGTGCTGGTGCCACTCCTGCCGGGCCGATCCACGACGGGTCTGTTGGGCAGGCTTAAGGCTCATCAGGGCCTCCAGGCCAGGGAAGAGGGCGGACGCCATTGACCTTCGAGGAGATGCTCGGGCAGGGCCGGGTGATCCTGGGCGACGGTGCCATGGGCACCATGCTGTACGCCCGCGGAGCCCCTCTGGAAGGGTCGTTCGACGCCCTCAACCTGACCGACCCCGACCTGGTGCGAGGCGTCCACCTCGACTACCTCCTGGCGGGGGCCGAACTCATCACCACCAACACGTTCGGCGCGAACCGGGTGCGGCTCGGTAGCTACGGGCTCGAATCGCAGGCGCGGGCCATCAACGTCGACGGCGTCAAGATCGCCCGCAGCGCCCGGGAGACGGCCGGCGTGCCCGCCCTGATCGCCGGGGACATCGGGCCGACGGGCAAGGCGCTCGAGCCCATCGGGTCCCTGTCCGAGGCGGCGGCCCTGGCTGCCTTCCGGGAACAGGTGGACGCGCTGCTGGCAGGGGGCGTGGACCTCTTCATCATCGAGACCATGTCGGACCCCCGGGAGCTGCTGCTGGCGGTCAGGGCCGTCCGGGAGGCGTGCCGGCTGCCCGTGATTGCCGAAATGAGCTTCTCGGCGGAAGGGCGCACGCTTCTCGGGACGGCGCCCGAGGAGGCGGCCGAAGCGCTCGCTCGGCTCGCGCAGGACCAGCGCCCGGAGGTCATCGG
>JBFMCJ010000009.1 GCA_040754675.1 Bacillota bacterium | reverse complement strand
GGCGCCGGCCCGGGTGCGGGTCGTCGAGCGCAAGCGGGCCGCCGCGGAGGGGGTTCGCCTGGAGGACGCCCGGGTTATCGTCTCCGGCGGCCGGGGCGTCGGTGGTGCTGAGGGGTTCCAGATGCTGCAGAAGCTAGCCTCCCTGCTCGGCGGCGCTGTAGGGGCCTCACGGGCGGCGGTGGATGCGGGATGGGTTCCCGGCCACCTCCAGATAGGCCAGACCGGCAAGATGGTGGCGCCGGAGCTATACATCGCCGTCGGCATCAGCGGGGCGAGCCAGCACCTCGCCGGCATCTCGGGCGCCCGCCACGTGGTGGCCATCAACAAAGATCCCGAGGCGCCCATTTTCCGGGCCGCCGAGGTGGGGCTGGTGGACGACTACCGCAAGGTGGTCCCGGTGCTCATCGAACGGTTGCAGCAGGTGCTGGGCCGGACCGCTTCCCGCGCCGGGTAGGGGCGGCGGGAAGCAGGGAGCGGCCACGAGCCGCTTGCCGGGAGGAGGCGGTCGCACGGCATGCCGTCGCAGCCTGAGGTGTCGGGGGCCACGCGGGAGGTCTTCTGGAACATCCCCTTCGCCGGCCAGGTCGTCATGTACGTCCTGGCGGCCGTGACCATCGGGATCTTCTCTTACGGGGTCTTCCGGCACTGGCGGATGTGGCGCCGGGGCCAGCCTGCAAACCGCCTCGGCCCCGTGGGGCCGCGCCTCGTGCTCGTCCTGAAGCACGTCTTCGCCCACGGGCGGCTGCTCGCCGAACGGGCGGCGGGCCTCTACCACTTCGGCTTCTTCTGGGGCTTCATCGTGCTGTTCCTGGGCACCACCGTGGTCTTTGTGCACCACGACCTGAGCCTGGGAATCATGCGCGGGCCGTTTTACCTCTACTTCCAGTCTGCGGCGCTGGACGCTTTCGGGATCATGGCGGCCGTCGCCGTCGGAGCGGCCCTCTTCCAGCGCTACGTCCTCAAGTCGCCCCGTCTGCGGCAGGGCATCTGGTCGGACGCCTTCGTCCTGGCGCTTTTTGAAACGGTGCTCGTAACCGGGTTCCTGGTTGAGGGGCTGCGCATCGCCGCCACCGGGGACCCGTGGGGTTCGTGGAGCTTTGCGGGTTTCGCCGTGGCAAAGGCGGCGTTGGGCGCGGGCCTGACGGAGCCCGCGATGCGGGCGCTGCACGCGGGGCTGTGGTGGTTCCACTTCGCCCTCGCGATGACGTTCCTCGCGTACATGCCGTTCTCGAAGCTGTTCCACATCGTGCTGGCGCCGTTCAACGTCTATTTGCAGCCGCTCGAAGCGCCGGCCTCACCGCAGCCCATCGACTTCGAGAAAAGCGAACATTTGGGCGTGGCGCGCTTTTCTGGCTTTGCGTGGAAAGACCTCTTCGACCTGGACGTCTGCACGGAGTGCGGGCGGTGCACGGCCGTCTGCCCGGCCGACCTGACGGGCAAGCCGCTTTCGCCCATGCACCTCATCCTCGACCTGCGGGAGGAGATGAAGCGCACCGGCGCCGACTCGGCGCGCCTGCTCGCCGGGGAGGTCATCAAGCCCGAAACGCTGTGGGCGTGCACGACGTGCATGGCATGCATGGAGGCGTGCCCGGTCTTCATCGAGCACGTGCCCAAGATTCTCAACCTGCGCCGCTACCTCGTCATGGAGCAGTCCGAGGCCCCCGACACCATGCAGGAGGCGCTGCGGAGCCTGGAGGCCCGGGGGCATCCGTTCCGGGGTGCGACGGCAAGCCGCTCCGACTGGTACCAGGGCCTGGACGTGGTGGAGCTGGGACAGGCGGGCTCGGCGGACCAGGTGGACGTCCTTTACTGGGCCGGGTGCGCCGCGGCGTTCGACGAACGCAACCAGCGGGTGGCGCGGGCGTTTGTGACCGTGCTGAGACGGGCCGGCCTGCGGGTCGGCGTTTTGGGGCCCGAGGAGCAGTGCACGGGCGACCCGGCGCGGCGCATCGGCAACGAGTTCCTCTTCGAACAGCTGGCCCGGGCCAACATCGAGACCCTCAACCGGTACGGCGTCAAGACGATCGTGACGACCTGCCCGCACTGCTTCAACACGTTCAAGAACGAGTACCCCGCGTTTGGCGGGCACTTCAAGGTGCGCCACCACACCGAGTTCCTCGCCGAACTCGTCAGGCAGGGGCGACTTGATTCGGCCGCAGCCGGCGCCGCGCCGCGCCAGCGGATCACCTACCACGACCCGTGCTACCTGGGCCGGCACAACGGCGTCTTCGATGCGCCAAGGCAGATGCTGGGGGGGCTGGTCGGCGGCGACCTGGTGGAGATGGCGCGCAGCCGCAGCAAGAGCCTCTGCTGCGGGGCCGGCGGAGGGCGGGCGTGGGTCGAAGAAAAGGGAAGCGAACGGGTGGCAGCCGTCCGGGCCCGGGAGGCGGTGGGCACGGGGGCCGACGTGCTGGCCGTGGCCTGCCCGTTCTGCCTTCAGATGCTGGAGGATGGCGTGAAGGGCGAGGCGCCAGAAGACCGCCCGATGCGGGTCATGGATGTGGCCGAGTTGCTGGACCAGAGCACCCGGGAAATGGCCGCCTCGCCGGCGGGGGCGGGCGCCGCCGATTCCGGCGAGGGGCGGCGCAGGGCCGGCGGGTAAAGCGAGCCGGCGCAACGGGCGGTGCGGCGGCGAGAGGCAGGGAGGGGGATCGATGGCCGTCCAGGTGATGCAGCGCTCACCCCGGCGGGCTGAGGGGTGGGTTCGGCTGCGGCCGACCATCGCCCGCAAGCTGGCAGTCGGCGTGACCGTGGTCGTCGCCGTGGTGGCCGGGGGGCTGTCCCTGTTCGCCTACCAGCAGGCGGCCACGGCGGTGCGGGCGATTTACCGGGATCAGCTGGCGGTGGTGGCGCAGGGCCGGGGCCAGGCCCTGATCGATCAGGTGCAGCAGCGCCTGCAGCGGATGACGGCGCTGGCGGCAGAGGGTTGGGTTGCCGACGCCGCCAGAGGGCTGGGTTCCTCCTTCAGCGACGCAGGGGCGGCCAGGCTCAAGCAGGCCTGGGTCACGGGTAACCCCACCCCGCCGGAAGAACGCTTCAAGCAGGCCGAACTTTCCGGCGATGACACCCTTTACGGCGTCTACCACAAAGCTTACCACGCCCGGCTGCTCCAGGTCGCTCAGGAACTCGAGGCCGACGACGTGGCGCTGGTCTCTCCCGCCGGCCAGGTGGTCTTCACGTTGAAAAAGCGCGCAGATTTTGCCGCCACCGTCCTGGGAGACACGACGGATCCGGCGCTTTCGCCGCTGGCAGATGCCCTGAAGGCGGCGAGCGCGCGGCCGCCGGGCGGCGGGGCGAAGGAGGCGGCGCGTGCCGCGGCTCTCGGGGACTTCGTCCCCTATGGGCCGTCGGGCGGGAAGGCGGGGGCGTGGGCCGCCGCACCGGTTTTGAGCCCCATGGACGGTTCCATGCTGGGTTACCTGGCGGTGCTATGGCCGAACCCCGCTTTTGAAGCCGTCGTGCAGGACCGCACGGGGCTGGGCCACACCGGGCAACTCCTGGTGGCCGGCACAGACGGGCGGGTGCGGTTCAGTTCGGCGGGGCTGGCATCGGGCGGGCCGGTGCCCGTGTACCTGGCCGAACTGGTCTCCGCCGCAGCGGACGGCGAGGGGCGGCTGGATCGCAGAGTTCAGGGGCCCGACGGCGAGCCGAGGTTGGCGGTTGCGAGGTTGTTGGCCTGGCAGGGACGGCGGTGGGTGACGGTGGCGGAAGGGGCGGAGTCCGAGGCCCTGGCGCCCCTGGCGGCGTTCCGGCGGCAGATGGTGGCCGCCGGTATCGGCGTGTCGGCACTCGGGCTCGTCGTGGGGTTGCTCATCGCGTCAGGTATCGCCGCGCCGGTGCGCCGGGTGGTGGGCGCTCTCGAGGGGATTGCCCTGGGGCGCGGCGACCTGACGGGCCGGCTGCAGGTGACCAGCCGGGACGAGGTGGGAGACCTGGCGCAGGCGTTCAACACGCTCATGGGGTCGCTGCAGGCGCTGATCCGGGAGGTCGCGCAGGCCGGCACCGCCTTGAAGGGTTCGAGCGAGAGCCTGGTCGGGTCCGTCGAGGAACTGCGCCGCCTTTCGCAGCAGGTCAGCGAGACGATCCAGCAGATGGCCCAGGGCACCGAACAGCAGAGCCGCCTGGCCGGCCGCGCCCAGGAGGAGGTGCGGGCCGCCGTGGACGAGGTTAACGCCCTGGTCGGCCTCAACGAGCGCATGAGCCGGGACGCGGCAGCGGCCCTCGAGCGGGCGGGAGAGGGAGCCAGAGCCGTCGAGGCGGTCGTGCAGCAGACGGCGGCCATCGACGCCGCGGCCGGGAAGTGGGCGAACAGCGTGCAGGCCCTGGGCGAGCGCTCGTCGGCCATAAGCCGGATCGTCGAGAGCATTACGGCCATCGTCGACCAGACCAACTTGCTGGCGCTGAACGCCGCCATTGAGGCGGCCCGGGCCGGTGAGCACGGGCGGGGGTTCGCCGTGGTGGCGGACGAGGTGCGACGGCTGGCGCAGCAGGCGAAGACGGCGGCCGGCGAGATCGAGGCGGTACTGGAGGAGATCTCCCGGGAGACGAGGGCGGCGGTGGCCAGCATGGAGGAAGGCCGCCAGAGCGTGGCGGTGGGCGTGGAGGTGGCGCAGCGGGCGAAGGAACGGTTCGTCGAGGTGCGGGCCGCCATCGAGCAGGTGGTGGCGGGGATCGGCGACGTGGCCCGCACCGCGCACAGGGTAGCCGCGAGCATCAACTCGGCTGGGACGGCGGTTCAGGAGATCGCGTCGGTGACCGAACAGAGCGCGGCGGGGGCCGAAGAGATAGCGGCCAGCGCCGAGGAGCAGGCGAAGGCGGCCGGGTCGGTCGCCGCTCAGGCCGAGCAGGTGGCCTCGCAGGCGCGGCGGCTGGCAGGCCAGGTGGCCGGCTTCAAGGTGTAGGGGGAGACGCCGGCCAGGCAACTTGACAGCCGCGCTGTCAGGCGGTCAGACCACGAGAGGGGCGGGGGTTGCTCGGTGGACAGACCGCAGGGCGAGTCGCAAGAGCTGGTGCTGTACGAGAAACGGGATGGATATGCCGTCATCACCCTTAACCGCCCGGAGAAGTACAATGCGTTGAGCCTGTCGTTGCTGCAGGCGCTGGCTTCCGCTCTCGACCGGGCCGAGGCAGACGATGGCGTGCGGGCGATTGTCCTGACCGGGGCGGGCAAGGCGTTCTGCGCCGGTGCCGACGTGACGGAGATGCAACCGGTTGAGGGCGTGGCAGGGGCGCAGGAGTGGATCGGGCGGCGAGCGCCGCTGTTCGAGCGGGTGGGCGCCTGCCGAAAGCCGGTGATCGCCGCCATCAACGGCGCAGCCCTCGGGGGCGGGCTGGAGATAGCGATGCAGGCCGACATCCGCGTGGCCGACCAGAGCGCCCGGCTCGGGCAGCCGGAGATCCAGCTCGGCATCATGCCGGGCGCGGGCGGAACACAGCGCCTGGCGCGGCTCATCGGGCTGGGGCGGGCGCTCGAATGGCTCATGACGGGCGACCGCATGGACGCAAGCGAGGCCTGGCGGGTGGGGCTGGTCAATTGGGCCGTGCCCGACGGGCAGGCCCTCGCCGAGGCGGAGAAGCTGGCGCAGCGGCTGGCAAAGCAGGCGCCGATCGCGCTGCGGCTTATCAAGGAGGTCACGCGGCGGGGGCTCGACGCCCCGCTGGAGATGGGTCTGGCCTGGGAACGGCAGGCGTTTGCCGAAACGCTCGCGACGGAGGACCGGCGGGAGGGGATCCGGGCGTTTCTGGAAAAACGTCCGCCTTCTTTCACGGGCCGGTGATCCTCCGCGGCGGGCCGCACGCACGGGGGTGGACAGCAATGGCACTTGCGGCCCAGGGCGCCGAGGCCCGGGAAGTGCCCGGGACGGCGGCAGCCCTCCATCCTTACTTCCGCCCGGAGCATGAGGCGATCCGGGAGACGGTGCGCGAGGTGGTGGCACGCCACCTGAAGCCTCACGCGCAGGAGTGGGAGCGTGCTAGGGCCTTCCCCAGGACGGTCTTTCGCACGCTCGGGGAGTACGGGCTTCTGGGCCTCAGGGTACCTGAATCCCTGGGTGGGGCAGGGCTCGACTGGTTTGCGACGATTGCGTTCGTGGAGGAGCTGCACCGATGCGGCATGGGCGGGCTGCCGATGGGCGTCATGGTTCACACCGACATGGCGATGCCGCCCATCCTGCAGTTTGGCACCGAGGAGCAGCAACGGCGCTTCGTGGTGCCCGCGGTACGGGGCGAAAGGGTTCTGGCGATCGCCATGACCGAGCCATGGGCAGGATCGGATCTGGCGGGCATCCGCACCACGGCGCGCCGCACCGCCGGGGGTTGGGTGCTGAACGGCACCAAGACGTTCATCACCAACGGGGCCATCGCGGACGTCTTCGTGGTGGCCGCCAAGACAGATCCGGCCGCGGGCCGGCGGGGTATCAGCCTCTTCCTGGTGGAGCGGGGCACGCCGGGCTTTCAGACGGTTCGCACCCTTGACAAGGTGGGCATGCACTCCTCCGACACGGGAGAGTTGCTCTTCGAGGAGTGCTTCGTGCCCGAGGAGGACCTGCTGGGCCAACTCAACCGGGGCTTTTACCACCTCATGTGGGAACTGGTCGGGGAGCGCCTGGTCATTGCGGCGGGCGTGCTCGCCATGGCCCAAGAGGCCGTGGATCAGGCCGTCTCCCACGTCAACACCCGGCAGGCCTTCGGGCAGCCTATCGGGCGCTTTCAGGCCATCCAGCACCGCCTGGCCGACATGGTGGCGCAGCTAGAGGCAGCCCGGCAGCTCCTTTACTGGGCGGCCTGGCGGGTGCAGAACGGGCTGGACGCGGTGAAAGAGGTGATGATGGCCAAGCTGGTGGCCGCCCGCACGGCGTTTGGGGTCACCGACGAGGCGCTGCAGATGCACGGCGGGTATGGGTACGTCATGGAGTACGACGTTCAGCGGATCTGGCGTGACGTGAGGCTGTACCGCATTGGCGGCGGAACCGACGAAATGCTCCGGGAGATCATTTCCCGGGAAATGGGGCTGCGCCCGAGCCGGGTCGTGCGGGACGAGGCCGACTGAACGCGAACTTCCTGGGAAAGCGCCGGCTGTCGGACCGGCCGGAGGGGGCGGGAGTAGAGATGGCAGTGGCTGCGCCCGACTGGAAGCTGACCGAGGAGCAGGAAGCGTTCCGGCGGCTGGTTCGGCAGCTTGCCGAGGAGAAGATTGCGCCGCGGGCCTTCGAATACGACCGCACCGGTGAGTTCCCCTGGGACGTCGTGCAACTTTTCAGAGATCAGGGGCTTTTCAGCCTGTGCGTTCCTGAAGAGTACGGCGGGGCCGGGGCAGACCTCCTGACGCTGGCCGTGGTCATCGAGGAACTCGCCAGGGTCGACGCCACGGCGTCGCTCATCCTCGCCGTCCAGGAGCTCGGGGCGCTGCCCATCACCGTGGGCGGCAGCGACGTCCAGAAGCGGCGGTGGCTACCGGCGCTCGCGTCCGGCGAGAAGCTGGCGGCCTTTGCTTTGAGCGAGCCCGAGGCCGGGTCTGACGCGGCAAGCCTGCGCACGCGCGCCGAGCGCCAGGACGGCCATTGGGTCATCAACGGCACCAAGCGGTTCATCACGAATGGCAGCGTGGCTGACGTCATCACGGTGTTCGCCACCACCGATCCCTCCCTGGGGCACCGCGGCGTGACGGCGTTCGTGGTGGAAAAGGGGACGCCCGGCTTCTCCGTGAGCCGCCTGGAGGAGAAGATGGGCATTCACGCCTCTCCGACCGCGGAGCTCGTGTTCGACGGGTGCGTGGTGTCCGACGAGAACCGCCTTGGCGGGGACGGCGACGGGTTCAAGATTGCGATGATGACCCTCGACCGCTCCCGGCCGGGGGTGGCTGCCCAGGCGCTGGGCATCGCCCAGGGCGCCCTGGACTACGCCGTGCGCTACATGAAGGAGCGAAAGCAGTTCGGCAAGCTGCTGGCGGAGTTCCAGGGGCTGCAGTTCATGGTGGCCGACATGGCCACGCAGGTCGAGGCGGCACGGCAGCTTCTCTATTACGCCTGCCGGCTGATCCAGGAGCACGGGTACGGGCGGCTGCCACCCGAGGTGAACCGTTACGCGGCCATGGCCAAGATGTTCTGCTCCGACACCGCCATGCGGGTGAGCACCGACGCGGTGCAGCTCCTGGGCGGCTACGGCTACATCAAGGACCACCCGGTGGAACGCATGATGCGGGACGCCAAGATCACCCAGATCTACGAGGGAACCAACCAGATTCAGAAGCTGGTGATTGCCCGCAGCTACTTCGGCTAACCGAGTGCGGGGCCTCCACGAGGGGTGCGGCCTGGGCGCCGGCGGCAAGCAGCGCGCCGCCGGGCCGGGTCGCCCCCTCAGGATTGCCCTTCAGGCCGGCTGGCGAAGGCCAACGACGAACTCCCTCGCCCGATCGGTGACGGGCCGGGTGGCCAGGCTAACCGCCACGTAAAGCCCGGCCGAGATGATAAATCCCCAGACCCCCGGCCACAGGCCCAGCGGGCGCAGGTTGCCGAGCTGGGTGACCATGGTGACCGCTCCGCCGCCCAGGATGCCGGCCAGCGCGCCGGCAGCCGTGCCGCGCTGCCAGTAAAAGGTGCCGATCAGCGCCGGAACCGTCACCAGAAGGCCGGCGGACGAAGCGACCGAGAGCACGGCGATGAGCCCGGCCCGCAGATTGGCGAACAGCAACGCCAGGGTCGCAACGGCGATGATCGCGGCCCTACCGACCGCCAGCTGCTGGTGGTCGTCCGCCTGCGGCTTGAGGCTGCGGAAGAGGTCCCTGGCGACCATCGAGGAGAGCGTCAGCAGGATCGAGTTGATGGTGGAAATGGCGGCAGACGTGATGCCGATCATGGCCACGAGCCCCGTCAGCGGCGGGACGTAGGGGGACGCGAGCAGCCGGGGCGTCACGAGGTCCGCACTTGGAAGGCCGGGCATGAGCAACCGGCCGGCGAACCCCCAGATGATGGAGATGAGCGTGTAGAAGAAGCCGAACACAAGGAACCCCATCAGCATGCGCCGCATCGCGCGGAGATCCCGGGGCGTGAACAGCCGCTGCGACACCTGGGGGTTGGACAGCGCGAAGAAGAACCACGGCAGCGACAGGCCCAGGAACGTCTGGGGCGTGAAGTAGCCGTTGCCCGGGACCGCCAGCCACTCCGGCGCCTGCTGCTCGAGCTGCGAGAAGAGGCCGCCGAGCCCGCCCAGTTCACCGACCACGAACGCGGTCACCCACAGCGCGGTGGCCATCATGACCACCGCCTGCAGCGCATCGGTCCAGGCCACCGACCGCAGGCCTCCCATCCATGCCCACGCCACGGCTACCGCGGCGGCGAGCAGCAGCCCAACCTGGAAGGGAATGGCAGCCCGGCTCATGCCCTCCAGGAGCAGCGCGATGCCACTCAGCTGAACGGAACTGTACGGGATGAGGAAGATTACCGACACCGCGGCCACTACCATGCCCAGAACGCGGCTGTTGTAGCGGACCGCGAGCAGTTCGGCGGGAGAGACCAGGTGGTAGCGGTGGCCGGCGCGCCAGAAGTGGGGCCCGAAAAAGACCACGAGCGACAGCCCTGCGAGGTAGATGAGTTCAAAGCCAAGGGCGCCCACGCCGCCGCGGTACGTTAGCCCCGCAAGCCCCACCATCATGAACGCGCTGTATGTCGTGGCGGCGTAGCTCAGGGCGGATACCAGGCCGCCCAGCGCGCGGTTGGCCAGGAAGTACGCTTCCACCTTGTATGCGAGGCCCCTGCGGGCGATCCAGGCGATCAGCGTGCCGAGGAGGACGTACAGGCCAAAGGCCGCATACAGGGTTGCAGGGCTCACTGTCGGTCACGCTCCCCGCTGGACGTTTCGCCATCGGCGGCGTGGGGCCGGGCGGCCCAGGAACGGGTGAGCCACGCCACCACCCCGACGGCTGCTACTGCAAAGAGCACCCAGAACAGAAAGCTGCCGTACCAGGCCCTGACGCCGGAAAGAAGCGTGTACGGCACCACGTAGGCCAGCAGGACCAGGAGCAGCAGGATAACGGCGCCAACACGTTGTTCGCCCGACACGGTACTCTCCTCCCCCCGCCGCCCGCTTCGGACCGCGCCCCGCGACCGCCTGCCCGGAAGCCCCAACGTCAATCCGGGCCGGCAGCCTCTTGAGGCGGTGGCTGCCTTGTCAGGTGTCTTGTCATTCTCTGCTCTGTATTATAGTAAAGGGCAGGAGGTTTGCAACCCGGTGCGCGAGAGGCCAGCGTCTGCGGGGGAGGAGGCCGAGCGGGCAAGTCGCACCGCCGCCGACCGCGGCCCCGAGGCTCGCCGGCAAGCACTCGTTCACATCCTCCGGCAGTCAGGCGCCCCGGTGCCCGGCGGGCAGCTCGCCGACCGGCTGGGGGTCAGCCGGCAGGTGATCGTCCAGGACGTCACGGTACTGCGGGCCGCCGGCGAGCCGATCGTTGCGACGCCCAGGGGCTACCTGTGGGCGCAGGCGCCGCGCTCGGATCCCCAATACGCCTGCCGCCGGGTGATGGCGGTCACCCACGGCCCCGAGGACATCGAAACGGAACTCAACGCCGTCTGTGACCTGGGCGGGCGGGTGGTGGACGTCATCGTGGAGCACCCGCTCTACGGGGAACTGCGAGGGCTCGTCATGACCGCAAGCCGGGCCGACGTGAAGGAATTCGTGGCTAATTTGAAGGCAAGCGGCGCGGCCCCTCTGCTCACGCTGACGGGCGGGCCACACCTGCACACGATCGAGGCCCCTAGCCAGGCGCGCCTGGACGCCATCGCCGGGCGCCTGCGCGAACTCGGCTTTCTCATGGAACCTTAGGTGCCGGGCTGCCCGCTCACAGGCCGGCGAACCAGAGAGATACGGTAACGGTACCTGTCGCCGCGGTACGCGACGCGCCTGAACTCCACCGGTGTCCCGTCTGCAAGCCGGGTGATGCGCCGGATCAGCAGGACGGGCTGGCCGACGCGGATGCGCAGGCGTTCGGCCTCGCGGCGGCTGGCCGGTGCTGCTTCAATGGTTTGTTCACCGGACGCCACGGAGAAGCCCACTGCTTGCAGGGCTGAGTAGATGGTCTGACCTGGCTCGGCAGCCAGCACCATGCGGCCTGCCGCGCCCGGCAGGAAGCTGTCGTCGGCGAAGAGCGGCTGCCCGTCCAGCAAAACCACCCTGCTGATCTCGACGACCTCCGCGCCGCTCTCCAGGCCCAGCGCCGTGGCCACCTCCGCGGTGGCCGGAAGCACCCGGCTGCCGAGCACCTTCGCCTCGAAGTTGAGGCCCTGCTCCGCCAGTTCCTCGGTGAACCCCTGAAGCCGGGCAAGCGTTGCCACCACCGGTCGGTGGGCAACGAAGGTGCCTTCCCCGTGGCGCCGGAAGATGAGCCCGTCCTCTTCCAGGGCGTCCAGCGCCTCCCGCACCGTGGTGCGGCTGACGCTAAATAGCCGGGCGAGTTCCCGCTCGCCTGGAAGACGTTCGCCCGGTGACCACTGGCCGGACTCGATCCGCTGCCGCAGGGTGTTTTGAAGCTGGTAGTAGAGTGGCAGGATACCGCCCTTCAGGATGCCCGGCGCGAGGGTGTCGCTCAACCCCGCCATGGCCGCCTCCTTCACGCCCATCATTATCGCACAGGAAGGTGCGCCGGCAAAGTTGGACCGGTTCTGCCGCCCCAGAGGAGGAGGCATAACCGCCGGCGAACCCACACGCGCCACGAGGTTTTCAGGCCGGTCACGGGGGGCGAGCACACCGGACATGGCAGCCACCGAAATGGCGGCCCGGTGCCGCACCGGCGCCGAGGCCATCGAACGCTTCATCCGGCCCGCGACGTTCCCGCTGGCAGTGCGCTTCGCAAAGAGCGGCGACATCCCGGAAGGCGCCCGCCACCCCGTCCGGGACATGGGGGTGCGCATCACCATCTGCCAGGCTATCTCCATAGCCCGGCGCTATGGCTGGACGGTGGCGCTGGACGGCGAGGACCTCTCCTGCCCCATCGCGGCCGTGGCCTTCGGCTACCGGCCGGCCGTCGCCTACTACCGGGAGGGCCACCTGGCGCAGGGTATGTACAACGAGACGCTGGAGGCGGGCGCCCGCAGCGAGGCAGCCGTCCCCAAGGCCCCCGAGGGCGGCTATGGCGCCGTGGTGGTGGCTCCCCTGGCCAAGGGTGCCTTTGAGCCACAGATCGTCCTCGTGTACGCCAACCCGGCCCAGGTCATGCGCCTCGCCGCGGCCGCTCTCTGGAAGCGCGGCGGCGTCCTGCACGCGGTGGTCAACCCCAGGGCCGATTGCGCCGAGGAGCTGATTCGCACGCTGCACGAGGACGACTACCAGGTCATCCTGCCCTGCTACGGCGACCGTGTCTTCGGCCACACCCAGGACGACGAGATGGCCTTCGCCATGCCGTTCCGGCTCCTCGATGAGCTGGTCGAAGGCTTGCAGGGCACCCACAAGGGCGGCGTCCGCTACCCGATTCCCGACTACGTGCAGTTCCAGGCGCGATTCCCGGCAACCTACCATGAACTCGAGCGCCGGTTCAACGAGGGGGCCGGCAACAGGATCACCACTGACTGACGGTCGGTCACTGACTGACGGTCAGTCGGCGCGGAACCCATCGCCAGGGGTCGACAGTGGCGGCAGTGTCCTACGCTCATAGGACAGTCGAACACAGCCTCACGGCAAGGGGACGGGGTTGCGGTGGCTGCCATTGAACCTTTGGCCTGACCAGGTCGTACGGGAAAAAGCGCGGCATCGTGGACTCAATCCTGCAGGTGCGGCCGGGCGAGATATCCGGCTTCCTGGGGCCCAACGCGCCCAAGTTGATATCCGCCTTGATGTGGCTTGCAGTAACGTGGCAACAGTGGCTTCCTCGCCACTGGATGTCGTGGCCGCGTGCTGGGGAAATGCGGGATGGGATGGCCGTGGCAAGTATGTTCGCGGCTGCTCTGGCTGCCTCGGTCGTGCATGCGGTGGCGGCCCTCCGCCCTGCAGTGCAAAGGTTTCGCTTCTTGGGCTGGTAGCAACTGGAGCCGGGGCATCGGTCTGGGCATGGGGAAACTACGAGATGTTCTTTGCTGAGCTTCAGGAGAGGCTCGGCCCGATTGGCTCGGTACCGTGCGCGCAAGGGAAGATCGGTCTTGTCCTTCGGCTCAGGATGTCTCGCTCGATGTTATCCAAAGACTTAGAAGAGGCCAAGCCCAAATGTGCCCAGAGGAACGTCCCGCTCCGGACAAATGAGCAATAAGGCGGGCATGCCTCTGACCTTCAGGTCCAGTTCTATGTGGGAGCGGAGATCACGCGCTGCGGTTATGGACGAAGATGGTTGCCACGCGTTACCTGCCTGTAGTACCGCCAGGATGTCAACCCGGCTTGACAGTCTGCGAGCTAGCGGACGCAAAACCGTCTGTTTCAAACGATTCCTTTAGCTCGGTGTCTCTGCCCCGAACGTAAACAAGTGTTGCGCGGGTCCAAGCCCACTCGATTTCTATGCCATCGAGACGGGTAAGCCGCAGTGCCGGTACTTGCTCTCCGGGCTGCAGTTCGGTTGCTACACCAGCAGGGAGCCGCGATTCCGGGCTTCTTGGGAGGGAGGAGATCACCTCACGACGCCCCGTGTAGACGCGGAAGATCTTCCACCGCCCTTGCTCCTTCCGCAGGAAGTACACCTGTTCTGCGACCTCGCTCCGTTGCGAGGCTGGGTTTCCTGAAGGAATCAGAACGGCCTGGTACGAGCCCACGACGAAGGCATACTTATCCCCTGAGAGGTATACTTGCTGAGCTACCGGGGTGATGCGGACGTCTGCCTGTTGGGCGGCAAGGCGTTCCGCGAGCTGTTCGGGTTCTGTTCCAAAAAAAGCTACGGGGATGAAGGAGGGGTCTACTACCTGTAAGATCGCATCTGCATCTTTTTTTTCGATAGCAGCGAAGTACTGTTGAAGGGTTGCCAGCGCTTCACGTTCATCGTCCCCTGATGCGAAGGCCATAGTGCCTTGTCCACACATTATGATGATGGCAACGAGCCACAACACGATAAGCCCTATCGCACCCTCTCGCACCGGGACCCCTCCCTCACTCAAGCCTCTTGCCTCAGGAACATGCAAATGGGTTTGTCGAATCGCACTCATAACCCCCATATCGGCACCTGCTGGTACATGTCTCGTCCTCCGATACCCGGACGCATTCCGTACGCCGTTCCCCGGTTAGATGGTCCACACACTCGTAACAATCGTATGTCACGTAGCGCCTCAGACAGGGACCACTCGAATAGAATGTTCCACACCAAGCAAGGTTACACGAACACCCGGTCGTGACCTGTTTCTCGTAAGAGAACGTGCACTCGTCGGATACGACTTGAGGGCGAATACTTGATTGAGAAGCAACTGTTACAAAGCCGGCAGGGATGCTCTGTCGTGTTCCCTTGAACGCATTGCATTGACCTAAATTAGCTTGTTGAAGATTGACTTTTCTCGGTCTTCGCCCGAGTGTGCACGGGCGATTAGACCTGCAAGTCTTGAGGGATCCGAGAGAGTGTCGGCAACATCCGAGTCGACTTCTGGCAGGCACTTGGAGACCGCGTTATACGCCAGTGCCCGTTCACTGTCGCGCCTGATGATGCGGTTGTAACGGGACGCCACGTGCCTCTCCTCGCATGACACAAGGTACCACCTCTGATGGCGTCGCCGCAAGTGGTGTTGGCATGATTGACACGCGCGGTTGGTGGGGGTGGGCCGAGCATTTACATGGGCCTCGAGCCTGTTATGGTGTTTGGTCGGCCCCGTTCTGCGTACCACCTGCATGGGCCCGGCACCCTACCGGAAGCCCGCACAACTGTATGCGACGCACGCTGCTGTCCTTGACGCCACCCCTGCGCTTCCAGCAGATAGGCCGAAAGGGAGGTCGACGGTGCCACGCTACTGGGGGCTGGACCTGCACAAGCGCTACGTGCATGCGTGTGAATGGGTGACGGCGACACAGAGAGAGCGGCTAACCCCGTCGAGCTGAAGCGGCTCGGGTCGACAGCTTGCAGATGAGCCGCACCCGAGCCTGCAACCAGGCCCGGGCCGTGTTACGCCGTCACGGCATCCATCTGCCCTCCCGGGCCGACCTACCAGAGCACTTCACTGAGGCGCACTGGCGAGCACTCCCGGGCGGGGACCGGGTGATTCTGGCCAGCGCGGCGGCGCACACCATAGCTCGGGAGGTGGACAGGTCGACCCCGTCGGGTCCCCAGTGGCATCGAGATCTCCTGGAACAGATGACGCTGGAGATGCGTCCCGTTCGGCCCGCTGTGACGCCCGATCTTGCGCCCCTCAGCGAAGAGTGCCGGCCATCACTTGACGCGCCGCCCGCAGCCGCTGCCAGCGTTCGGCGCTCAAGGGCCTGTCGAAGCTGCGCAGCTCGGCCAACCGAAAGCCGTGGCGGCGCGCCAGTTCCTGCATCCACCGGATGGTCTCGATGGTGAGATCCGACCCGAGGCTCGTGTGCTGGTAGTGGTGTTCCAGGGCCAGCATCATGGTCTCCGACATGCAGGCGAAGGCCAGGCCCTGCTCGTAGCCGAAGTTCCACCCGAAGTCCGGCCGCCCCGGCACCTCGATGACGCCACCGTCGATGACCAGCACGTCCGGGCGCTCGGCGTCGACCCGGCGGCTCACGTTGGGCGGGCGGGACATGTCACACACCACCGCCCCCGGCGCCAGCATCTCGGGGGTCACCAGCTCGTCGGCCGAACTGGTCGCGATGACCACCAGCTGCGCCTGCGAAAGCGCCTGCACCGCATCGGTCGTGATGGTCGTGGAGAGGGCCGGGTTGCCGGCCTGAACGGCTATGTGCCCCGCCTCGGTGGCGACCGCCCGCAGCCGTTCCAACGCCCGCTGCCCCGATGCGGGGTTGCCGACGAGGTGCAGTTCGGCCACGTGCGGGGCCAGCAGCAGCGCCGTCGCCCGGCCCACCGAGCCGCCGGCGCCCACCACGGCCGCTCGGGTTGTGCCGACGTCCAGCCCGAGCCGGCGGGCGCCCTCCATGAGCGCCTCGATGGCGGCGGCCACCGTGTAGCTGTTTCCGGTGGTCAGGGCCACCCCCATGTCGGTCAACTGCAGCCCGCCTCGGGACGCGATGGCCGTGTAGGCGCCGAGCCCCACGATGCGGGCTCCCCGGTCCCGGGCGAGTTCAACGGCGCGGCGGATCACGTCCAGAACTTCGCGCCGCGGTTCCGTGAGGATCTGCCGGGTTGTGCGCGGCACCACCACGAACTCCCCGTAGACGGTGCGCCCGGCCGCCGAGACAAACCGCGTGCGCCCGATGACGAAGGGTTCGAGCAAGGGGTTGAACTGGTCCGCGAGGCGGTCGAGTTCGGCGTGCGAGAGTTCGGCTAAGGCTTCGTCGAACTCGTGGTAGTTGTCCAGGTCGAGCGGGTGCACCAGGAACGCGAACCGCCCCTCGCCGGGGTCACCCGACGGGTGGGGAGGTTCGGCCGGCGCTCGGAGCGGCGACGGGGCGGGTGCTGCCGGCGCCACGTGGGCAGCGCCGTTGCTGGAGAACTCCACCGGAGCAGGGGCCTGTAACTCCATTTGAGCGCCAGCGCTCTGATGCGCTCCGTCCTGCGCCGGCAGCGGGGGCCGGTCAGAAACGAAGTGGCGCAGCAGGGCCGCGGTGCGGCCCTTCGCGGCGAGCGCCACGGTGCGCTCGATGGCGGCCAGCGCCAGGTTGCACTGTTCCTCGGAGATGATGAGCGGCGGCTCGATGCGGATGACGCTCTGGCCGTTGAGCGTCGGGGCCACCCGCACGCCTTCCACGTCGAGAAGGTAGCTGGCGAGCACGGGGGTGAGCAACTCCTGCTCCGACATCACGGGGAGCAGCGTGCCGGGGCTGCGGCCAGCGAACGCGCCATCCGGCACGGCAAAGTCGATGCCGAGCATCAGCCCCCGTCCCCGAACCTCCCGGATGACGTGCGGGTAGCGCTGCGCCAGCGCCTCGAGGCCCTGTTTGAGCTGCTCGCCCCGGGCCCTCACGTGGCGCAGCAGCGCGCCCCCGTCCCGGGTGAGCAGGTCCAGCGCCGCAAGGCCCGCCCGGCACGCCAGGGCGCCGCCGGCAAAGGTCGAGGAGTGCTTCATGGCGAACGGCTCGTTGTACGCCGCCTCGTCTGCCAGGCAGACGCCGATGGGCAGGAGTCCCCCACCCAGCGCTTTTGCCACCGTCATCACGTCCGGGGCGACGCCTTCTGCCTGGCAGGCGAACAGCTCGCCCGTTCGCCCCAGGCCCGACTGGATCTCGTCGAAGACGAGCAGCACGCCGAAGCGGCTCGTGAGCTCCCGGGCGGCCCGCAAGTAGCCCGCCGGCGGCACCACGATGCCGCCCTCGCCCTGGATCGGCTCCAGAATCAGCGCGGCGTACTGCTCACCTCTTCGAGCAAGCGCCTGATCGAGCGCCCCGATGTCGCCGTACGGGATGAAGTCGAACCCCTCCACCGGCGCGCCGAAGGGCTCCTGGTAGGCGGCGCGCCCCGTGGCCGACAGCGCCCCCAGTGTCTTGCCGTGGAAGCTGTTGTGCGTCGCGAGGATCCGCCTTCGCCCCGTGGCAGACCGGCACATCTTGATAGCCGCCTCCACCGCCTCGGCGCCCGAATTGGTGAAGGTAACGTAGCGCAGGCCTTCGGGCGCCAGCTCTACGAGCCTCCGGGCCAGCTCGCCCGCCGCCTCCAGGAAGGAGGGCTGGACGAAACTGGGTTCTCGCCGTGCATACGCTTCGGTCAGCGCCTGCCAGATCTCCGGCGGGTTGTACCCGAAGGGCAGTGCCCCGTAGTTGGCGATGAGGTCAAGGTGGCGCCGTCCATCGGCGTCCCACAGCCACGCCCCCTCGCCCCGGACGAACCGCTTGTCCATGCGCAGCCGCGATAGTAACTGCGCCAGATGCGGGTTGACGAATCGGGCAAACGGATGGGCTTGTGCAGACAGGAGCGTGCTGTCAGCCATTGCTTGCCTCCCAGGCTGGCGTTGGGCCCAAAGGCGGCGGCCGCTCGGCGTCCGCCCGCCAGAGCCCGTTGCGCACGGCTTGTGCACGAATCTGTGCACAAACCATGGTGTCATTATAGCCATCCCGCGCCCGGAATACAACCTTGCAACACCTTGCCGGGGCCCTTCCACCTGGGGTACCTTAAGCACGTAACCTGAGAGGGGGTCCTACTTGCTCGACGCGCTGCCTCACAGCGAGGCCTGGCTGTGGGTGCCTTTCACCATCATGGTGGTCACCGCTCTGGCCGTCGACCTCGGCATCTTCAACCGGAAGGCCCACGCGCCTTCGACCCGCGAAGCCGCCATCTGGTCGCTCGTTTGGATCGGGCTGGCCCTCGCCTTCAACGGACTGGTCTACGCGTGGCTCGGCCGCGAGCGTGCCCTGGAGTTCCTGGCTGGGTACCTCGTGGAAAAGTCACTGAGCGTGGACAACCTGTTCGTGTTCCTCATGATCTTCGCGTACTTCGGCGTTCCGGCCGAGTACCAGCACCGGGTGCTGTTCTGGGGCGTTCTCGGGGCGGTGATCATCCGGGGCCTGTTCGTCGTAACGGGCGCGGCGCTGCTGTCCACGTTCCACTGGGTCGCGTACATCTTCGGCGCGTTCCTGGTCTACACGGGCTTCAAGATGGCCGTGCAGAAGGAGCGCGCGGTAGAGCCGGACCAGAACCCCGTTTTCCGCACCGTGCGCCGGTTCCTTCCCGTGGTGTCGGAGTACAGAGGACAGGCCTTCTTAGTGCGGGAACAGGGCCGGTGGCTCGCCACGCCGCTTTTTTTGGTGCTGGCCTTCGTCGAGCTCACCGATGTGGTCTTTGCCGTCGACTCGGTGCCGGCTGTGTTCGGCGTAACGTCGGACGCGTTCATCGTCTACACGTCCAACATCTTCGCCATTCTGGGGCTGCGGGCGCTCTACTTCGTGCTGGCCGGGATCATGCCGGCGTTTCGCTACCTCAAGTACGCGCTATCGGCCGTCCTGGCGTTCGTTGGCGTCAAGATGCTGCTGAGCGACATCTACCACGTGCCCGTCTCGGCGTCGCTCGGCGTCATCTTCGGGCTACTGGCGCTCGCCGTCGGGGCCTCCATACTCGTGCCGGCGCCGCAGCGCAAGGCGGGGCCGCACGAGGAGCCCGAGATGGCCGAGAAGACCGCCTGAGGCGGGGCGGGGGACAGGGGCAGCGTCCTGTGCCCCGCCCGCGCGTGGTAACCTACGCCTGACCGGGGCGGGTGTTGCGGGGCCGGGGCCCCGGCAGCCGCTCCCCGTACGGCATCGGGACGTATTGAACCGTCGGCCGCCGCTGGGCGGGCTGCGGGAAGAGGTCCATCAGTTCGTAGACCTCGGGCGGCATGTCGTCAGAGACCGGCAGCCCCAGCTCCCTGGCCTGTTCGAAGGTGATGGGGTAGTCGTGCGTCCACTGCCCGGTACCCAGGCTGTCCGCCAGGCGTTCGGCCTTCTCCTGGGGCATGCCGTTGGCCGTGGTGAGGCGCATGACCAGTTCCCGCACCTGCGCGAGGGCCTTATGGGCCGTCTGGGCCAGGATCAGGGTCTGGTCGTCGATCTCGCTGATGGGCTTCATCTCCAGCACCTTGAGGATGTCGGCGGCGGCGTAGCCGCCGATCTGCGGGTCGACGGGGCCCAGGACAGCGTTCGGGTCCATGACCACTTCGTCAGCGGCCAGTGCGAGAAGCGTGCCGCCCGACATGGCGTAGTGCGGGATGAAGACCGTCACCTTGCCGGACCGGTTGATGAGGGCGTGCGCGATCTGCTCGGCCGCCAGCACGAGCCCGCCCGGGGTGTGCAGGATGAGGTCGATGGGCATATCGGGAGGCGTCAGCTTGATGGCGCGCAGGATCTGCTCCGAGTCGTTGATGTCGATGTAGCGGGCGATGGGAATGCCGAGGAAGCTCACCGACTCCTGGCGGTGGATGAGCGTAATGACCCGGCTGTGGCGCCGCAGCTCGAGCCGGCGGATGGCGCGCAGGCGCTGGCCCTCGAGGCTCCGCTGGCGCAGAGCCGGTGACAGGGCGGAGAACAGCAGGAAGATCCAGAACACGTCGAACAGGTTGAATGCCATGCGCCGTCGTCTCCCCAGGCCTCTGGCGGGCTCGAAGGATGTCGGTAGCTCCCGGGCGAGATTCGCTCTGACCCGGACAGGCACCTGCCACGGGCTTGCCTCCGGGGCCGGCGAGCCGGGGGACGGAGCCGCGCCCATCAGCGAGCGGTTGCTCCGGCGCCTGCGGGAAGCAGGCCCGGGCCGGGGGCCGCTCACGCTGGGCGACGTGGTGGATCTGACCCGGGAGCACGGCTTTGGGCTGCTCTTCGTGGCGCTGGCGCTCCCGACGCTGGTACCGGTGCTGCCGCCCGGGACGGCCGCTTTCATCGGGCTGCTGTTTGCCGGGCTGGGGCTGCAGCGGGCGCTCGGGCTGACGCACCCGTGGCTGCCGGCGCGGATGCGGCGGTGGGCGCTGAGCCCGCAGGCAGCGAAGTTCATGGAAGAGCGGGTGATCCCGACCCTGGCCCGGCTGGAGCGGAGTTCCAGGAGGCGGCTGCGGGTGGCGGCCAACGAGCCCCTCTTCCGGGCCGCCGCGCTTGCCATCACGCTGCTGGGCCTGCTGATGCTGGCGCCCCTGCCGTTCTTCAACACGCTGCCGGCGCTGGTGGTGCTCGTGCTGGGGATCGGGTTTCTCCGGCGTGACGGCCTGTACATCATCGCCGGCACGGTCATCGGCTACGTGCTGGCGGCCATAGTGGTCGGCTTGCTGGTGGCCGGGTTGACGGCCGTGTTCTCGGGATGGCTCGACCGGGTCTGGCACACCCGGCTGTAGGGATTGTGACGGGGGTAAGGGTGCATGGCCGCTTCCTCATCCATTCCGGTTGTGGTGCTCGACGGTGACGAGACGGGGCAGGAGTTGCTCGAAGAAGCCCTGAGGGTGCTGGCGCCCTCGGTCACGGGCCTCCCGCTGGAGTTCGTCCATTTCGACCTGAGCCTGGAGAACCGCCGCCGCACCCGCAACCGGGTCGTGCTCGAGGCGGCCAAGGCCATGGTGCAGGCGGGTTTGGGGCTGAAGGCGGCCACCATCACCCCCGAAGGGAAGGACGACGTGGGAAGCCCCAACGCCACCCTGCGGGCGGCTATCGACGGCAGCGTCATCGTGCGGACCGGGCGCGTGATCCCGGGCGTCCGGCCCATCGCCGGCGTCAATGCACCCATCAGCGTCATCCGCATGGCGGTGGGGGATGCCTACGGCGCCCGGGAGTGGCGGGAGTCGGCAGGGCCGGACGAACTCGCCTTCCGCACCGAAAGCATCAGCCGCCGGGTCTGCCGGGCGGTGGCGGAGTTCGCGTTCTTGCAGGCCGCGCGCCTCGGGGGCAAGGTGTTCGGCGGCCCCAAGTACACGGTGAGCCCCATCTACGAGGGGATGCTCAAGGAAGAAATGGACGCGGCCGCCGCCCGCCACCCGGACGTTGCGTACGAACCGCAGCTCATCGACGCCACTTACGCCTTGCTCCTGTCCCACACGGGCGAACCCCTGGTGATCCCCACGCTGAACCGCGACGGCGACTGCCTGAGCGACCTGGTGCTGCAGATGTTCGGGACCATCGCGGGCTCGGAGTCGCTGCTGCTGTCCATGGACGACCAGCTCCGGGTGAAGTGCGTGATGGCCGAGGCGCCGCACGGGACGGCCCCCCGCCTGAAGGGCAAGAACGTTGCCAATCCGCTGGCCATGATTCTGGCAGGGGCAGCCCTTCTGAGCTACCTGCCGGGCGGCGCCGGGCAAAAGGCGTCGCGGGCCGTCTACGAAGCATCGCTCGAGGCCATCCGGGCAGGCTGCCGCACCGTGGACCTGGGCGGGCAGGCGTCCACGACGGAGTTCACCGACGCCGTCATCGACCGGGTGAGGGCAAAGCTGGAAGTCTGGGAAACGCTGCGCCTGTAAGGGGAGCAGGGCGGCAGGACGTCGGGCACCGCGTCTGGTATATACCACTCCGGGCGGCCCCGGGCCGGCGATTCTGCCCCGTGCCGCCGGTTGACATTTGCGATAGGAGTGGACGAAGACAGGTGGCCTATTCCGCCATTGACCCCGGACAGTTGCAGCAGTGGCTCAGCATCCCGGCCGGCGAACTGCCCTCGCACCCCCGGGCACGCATCCGGCTCCAGGTGCTGCCAAAGCCCGAGGACGTGCACCGGCACTTCGCCCAGAGCATCTTCGACGAGATCGAGCAGAACAACCGCACAGGGCGCCCCACGCGCCTCATCGTCCCGTGCGGCCCCCGCGAGCCGTTCCCCATCCTGGCGCGCATGGTGAACGAACGCCGCCTGAGCCTGAGGGACGTGCACCTGTTCCACATGGACGAGCACCTTGACTGGCAGGGACGGCCGTTTCCGCTGGACAGCCCGTGGAGTTTCGAGGGGTGGTGGCGGCGCAACTTCTACGACGTGGTCGACCCCTCGCTCAACGTTCCCGAGTCGCAGCGTCACTTCCCTTCGCCGTTCCGGCTGGACGAAATGGGCGAGGCTATCGAGGCGGCGGGCGGCATCGATACGGCGTACGGCGGGATCGGCTTTCACGGGCACATCGCTTACAACGAGCCGCCCCTCTGGCCCTGGCCCGTCGTGACGGCGGAGATGTTCAGGCAGTCCACGACCCGGATCGTCTTCCTCAACCCGGATACCATCATCGCCATGGCCCAGCGGGAGGCCGGCGGGGCGGTGCAGCTCGTGCCGACCATGGCCGTCACCATCGGGATGCGGGAGATCCTGTCCGCCCGCCGCATTCGCCTCTACAGCACGACGGGCGCCTGGAAGCAGACGGCGCTGCGGGTGGCGCTGTTCGGGCCGGTGACGGTGGAGTACCCGGTCACGTTCCTGCAGGAGCACCCCGACGCCCTGATCGTCGTCGATCGCTCAACGGCGGAGCCGCCGCGCTTCGAATACTGAGCCCGTCGAGCACGAGTGCCGCGAAGGGCTCCAGCCGCTGGCGTTCGCCCCGCGCAGACGCCGTCAGCGCAGGGACGGGCGCCCGGCCGGTCCGCCGTAAATGCGGATGATGCCGCTGCCCCGTCGGTCTTGCGGGGGAGGTGCCGGAGGCGGTGGCGGTGGCGGCGGGGCTGGCGACACGACCCAGAAGGCCGTCCAGGCGGCCGCCCATCCCTCACCGTGGGCCCGCAGCATGCCCTCGACCTTGGCCTTCACCTCGGGGCCGTTCTTGCCAAGTTGGGGGAACGGCGAACGCACGAAGGCCGAGGCCGGCGTCAGGTCCTTCAGAGGGGTGCGTGTGGCGATGATTTGCAGGTACTCCGCACCCGGCGGGCCCGACACGATGAGGCTATACGGCCGGCCCGGGATGGTGTGCGTGCCGGCGTTGACGTGGTTGTCCATCTCG
>JBFMCJ010000008.1 GCA_040754675.1 Bacillota bacterium | reverse complement strand
CACGGTCTGCAGCGAGTCGATGACCCGCAGGATCTCGTCGACGTTGCAGCCGGTCGACATGGGGTAGTAAATCATCGCCCGGAGCACCTGCCTGTCGTCGATGACGAACACGGCGCGAACGGTGGCCGTGGAGCCCTCCTGCGGGTGGATCATCCCGTAGCGCCGGGCGACCTCCATGCTGAGGTCAGCGATGACCGGGAAGGGGATCCGTACCCCGAGGCGTTCTTCGATATTGCGGATCCAGGCCAGGTGGGCGTAAATGCTATCCACGCTCAGGCCGACGAGCTGAACGTTGCGCCCGGCAAACTCCTCGTAGCGCCGGGCGAAAGCCACGAACTCGGTGGTGCACACCGGCGTGAAGTCAGCCGGGTGGGAGAACAACAAAACCCACCGTCCGGCCAGATCCGACAGCTTCAGCGGCCCATGCGTGGTTTGCGCCTCGAACGGCGGAGCCAGTTCGCCGATGCGAAGCAACGTCTGCTGGTTCGACAGTCCCACGGACTCGGAACCCATCGATCGAGCAGCCCCCTCTTCGTGTGAGGTCGACCGCCGCTCCCTTCTGGAGAACGGCTATGTCTAACGAATGGCTATCGTTATTGTGCCGCCGAGTTGTCACGCGGCCAAGAGACAATTGTCCCGGTGCAACGGGGCAATACGCCCTGCTCGATGAGAACAGGTGTCCTGTTTGAGCCGGATTCCGCTGCACCCGGCGACCGGGCGTTATGGTCGGAGGGGCCCGACGGCCGTCAGCGCTGTGGCCAACCGCTGGTCCCCCCGGCATCGACCGCCCTGGGGACCCTGGCATGCGAGGCTTCGCGGTGCGGTCGAGAACGGTCTACGTTTGAGGCTGTGCGACGGGCGGCGCGCCGGCGCCCGGGAACCTGGAAAGGAACTCCTTGATCTGAGCCACGTAGGAGTCGAAGTCTCCAAGGCCCCCGTTCAGTAATGCGAGCACCCGCGCGTCATCGACATCCATGTAACCGTGCACAAGACGGTTCCTTAGACCGACCATGCCGTGCAACCTGGATAGAAGCTCAGTAGTGAGAACGCCCTCCTGCCCGAGGCGGTCCAGCGCTTCATGCGGATCAGGGGGCGCATAATGAAAGCCCTTCGCACAGATGTGGTAGGCGACGTCTGCAATGGCCTCGATGGCGGTCTGCAGTGCATACCGAACCCCGCGACGCTTCCATGGGTCCTGAAGGAGTACGGAAACGTCCGTCTGGCTCTGGAGGAGTGCTCGCAACGCCGTTGTCTCGCCTCGGATATAGGCAAGGCGTTCTTCGACCCGCTGCCGGTCGATGTCCATGGCGGCCCCCCTCGCGTGCGTTCAGCGTTCGAGGACTTCCTGCACCGCGCGCCGGTACCTCGGGGAGAGGTCAGCGTACGCTCGGGATACCTGTTCGATGAAATCCGTCAGCGCTTTCTCGTCGCCGATGTAGACGAGTCGGCCCTCGTGAATGGGGCGGAAGGAAAAGAGCGGCCGCTTGGGATCCAGTGCGGTTACATGGAAGGGACGACCCTCCCAACGGCCAAGCTTCGACTCAATTTCGGCTTCGAGCGTTAGCACCTGTAACAGTTCGGTATGAAGCCCCGGAGCGACGATGACAGCCACATCGATGTCACTGGCAGGGTGCATCCGCGCAAGCACCGATCCATAGAGATAGGCCCCCGCCACCGCTGGGAAGCGTGCGACGCAGCCACAAACGTGCTGTGCCACCCGGTCCAGGTCAACGCTCGCCGTTTGACTCCCCTGCACGGAGCATCGTCCCCCCTCGGCGGCTATTGTATCTCGGAGGGCGTCGTCGGGTCCGGGTTCAGCACGACGCGAAAGCGGCAAAGCACCGGCGGCACGTGAATCACCGCAGCTCGGGGTCGGGCCCCGCGAGGCAGCCCACCACTTCCGCGTCGCGAGGCTCCCAGCGCCCGGCGACGGCGTAGCGGTACCGCACCGCCACATCCACCGCCCTGGCCAGGAGCAGAAGGCTCGCCGCCGGGTCGCGGGCTGCGGCGTCCTCCCCGTCCTCGAGCAGCGTAACTGCCAGGTACCTGGCCCGGTTCGCCTCGTCGGCGTCGACCGCCGGCGGGCCCGCGTCCACCACCGCCTGAGCCCCCGCCCGAAGCGTCGCCGCCTCGGGGCCCGACTTGTACACGGGGAACCCCGTGGCGATCATGTGCGCCGCTGCCGGCCGGCGGCGCTTGCGCTCCTCCTCGAAGGTGCGCCGAACCCGGTGCGGCGGGTTGAAGAACAGCTCCACCGGCACCCCTCCGAAGCGCCGCTGGACGCGCTGGCGCCAGGGGTTGTCGTGCACCACGAAAACATCCAGGTCGCTGTGGGGGCCGCCTTCGCCGCGGACCACGCTGCCCGTGGCGTAGATGGCCAGGATGCGGTCGGCACCCGCCCGCTCGAGGATGAAGTCCAGCGCGGCGTGAAGCGCCCCGTTGTAGGGCGGGGGCAGGTCGGGCCACCGCAGCGCTGCCCTCAGACCGGCATTGCTCATCATGCCCGCTCAGACCTCAAGGCCGCTACCAGCTTCGCCCTCGGCCGGCTTGCCGCCCCCGAACCGCAGGCGCACGCCACTCCGGATCTCCCGCCGCGGCGCACCGTCGAAGACCCACTCGCTTTCCCAGAAGAGCACGAACCACTCGATGCCGAGCAGCCCATACGGGCCCACGTTGCCGGTGCCATCCTCGATGCGGGCTCCTGTCCCCGCCCCAAGCCGGATGTGGCTCGGCCTGTGGCGCACCACGCCCCGCAGCCCCAGGCTGGTGCCCGGCACCTGCGCGCTGCGGTGGTAGTCGAGGAACAGGTACGGGATCGCCTCCGGGAGCAGTTGCACCTGCACCCCAAAGCCCCTCGACAGGTCGATGGCCAGTTCACCGATGAACTCTGCACCCGGCCCGGCTCGGGCCAAGCCCGACCCGATGCCGGTGAACGCCAGCGCGAGGCTGAGCACCGCGGCCGCCAACGCTGCCGCCGACCTGCCCGTCTGCCCGATGCCACGCGCCCGCCCAACGCTCCGTTGCATGGTTTACCTCCGCGGACTCCTATTCGCTCGGACAGCCAGGACCGCCTTCGAGTCCCACTCCTGGGGCCGCGGGCTCGAAATCGTATGTCCTTGCGTTCCGGCGTGGCATGCCGCCGCATGGTGGGTTCGCCACCGGCCGGGAGCTATTTGTGGCGCAACTGCTTGGGCTGGCCAGCGTACGGAAGGCGGTCCTGTTCCGCCGAGACGTGAAGCGCCTTGAACCGTGCCCGCTCCTGCGTATTTCAGGATCCGGTTCCTGCCGCTCAGGATCCTCCCGTTCATATCCTGCTGTGGACTTCCCCGACATCCCGGGCAAGGGAGGCCGTTGCAGGATGGAGGTTCCTGGCAATCAGGACTTCGGTACCTCGGCGCCGCTCATCACATGTGGGCCCGGCTGTCAGGGCGGTGTGTACACCGTCCGGCCAGGCGACACCATGTTTTTCATCGCTCGCCGATTCAACGTGCCGCTGGAGGCCCTGATTCTGTGCAATCCCCAGGTTCCGAATCCGGCCCTCATCTTCCCCGGCCAGCAGTTGTGCATCCCTGGCGCACCCCAGTGCAGCCTCAACTGCCAGGGCGGCATCTACACCGTCCAGCCCGGAGACACCATCTTCACCATCGCTACCAAGCTCAACGTTTCCGTAGACGCCCTCATCGGGTGCAACCCGCAGGTTCCCAACCCCAATCTCATCTTCCCGGGCCAGGCGCTGTGCACGCCGACCGGCGCCATCCCGGTCTGCGGGCCCGAGTGCCAGGGCGGCATCTACACGGTCGTACCGGGCGACACCATGTTCATCATCGCCACCAAGCTGAACGTGCCGCTTGACCAGCTCGTCGCCTGCAACCCGCAACTTCCCAACCCGAACCTCATCTTCCCCGGCCAGAAGCTGTGCATCCCGGGCGTCGCGGCGCCGCCTGTGCCGTGCTGCCTGGTCCTGAGGCAGGTCGTGCCCGTGCCCGGCTCCAACGCCGTGGGCGTGGCCCTGGTGCGCCAGCTGCTTCCGCCGGGCCCAACCAACTTCGCGGTCACCGTGGCCGCCCACGCGCTACCCAGCCCCTCTGACCTGGACAACTTCGATGCGTACGAGGCGGTCGTGGTCCAGGCTGGCACGGAGTTCCGCTTCCGGCTCCAGCCGACCACCGAAACGCCACCCACCTGGGCCGGGACCCTGGCCAACCTCCCGCCCCTCAGGGTCGGGGCGTTGGTGCTGGTGCGGCCGGTCAACACCCAGACCAGCGTCCCGGGGCCGGCGCAGCTCAGCGGGGCGCTCGCCAACTGCCGGTGAGCCCGGAGCCACGGAGAGGCGGGGCGACTTTGCCGCTCCGCCTCTTCCGACCCGCCCTCGGTCTGTCGTGCGCGGGGTCGACCAGCATGCGCAAAGCGCCGGACCTTCACCGCTGTGGCCGGCCAGCACCACCGGGCCGGGGCGGGTGGACCATCGGTTGCCCCGGATGTCTTGCCTTCCCGCGCTCTTTGCGGGCGGAGGTTGTGAGATTCGCCGTCTCACCCCGACCCGACACAGCAATCAACACGACCAAAGCCTGCGCAATCCTAAGGGAACGGTGGCTGGTGAGCCGATCGAGCAGGCCCTGCTCCGCGAGGTGGCCGAGGAAACCGGCCTTAACCGATTCGAGGCGCTGCATCGCCTGACCGTGGCCTACCGGACCTGGCACTCGGAAGAGGGCGGCCCCCCGAACAAGGAGGAATGGCACGTGTTCCACCTGGTGGCGCCGCCATCAAGCCCCGACACATCTCCGCCCCTTTTCAAACAGCGGCAGCCGCCCGGCCCCGCCGAGCAGTTGGATAGCTCTCAGTGAAGCTCGCTCCCGCGCCGAAGGGCACTGCAGGGAAAGGGCGTATCAGGTGGTTGCGCGGTCATGAGAGAACTCCACGGCAGGAGCTGAGCGAGATGCGCTATAGTAACCCTCCCCGCACGGTGACGACCGCCGCGGCCCGGCGCCTGATCCTCGCCGCCAGCGGCCTGCTGCGCTGGACGAAAGGGCGCCCCCCTTACAAGGAAGGCGCGCCGTGGCGAGAGCAGCTTCGGGGCGAGGACGGCGCGCTCGAAGCCATACGCCGCCTCGAGGCCGTACAGCTGGATCCCGTGGCTGTGGTCGAGCGCAATCACCACCTGGTGCTGCGCAACCGGGTCGCTTCTTTCCGCCCCGAACACCTCGAGGCGCTCTACCGCCGGAAGATCGTCTTCGAGTACTGGGCCAACGCGCGCTGCGTCCTGCCCATGGACGACTACCCGCTGTTCGAACCCATCCGGGCGCGGTTCCGGGCCGCCCGCCCGGCGTTCCGACCGGCGCTCGAAACCGCCATGGGCTATGTCCGGGAACGGCTGGGCGCCGAAGGCCCGCTCCCGGCCCGCCGCCTGAAGTCGGGCGAACGCGTGGAAGGGTACTGGGACCTTCATCTGCCCAGGACGAAGGCCACCTCACAGGCGCTCGAACATCTCTGGGAGAGGGGTGAGGTGGTGGTGGCCTACCGTCAGGCCGACGAGCGGCACTTCGCCCTGGCCCGCCAGTGGCTGGGGTGGGACGGAGCGGACGTGGCCACCTCCTGGGAGCCCTTGCTGCACAAGTACCTGCGGGCATACGGGCTGGCTGACCCGGGGGATTTCCGGTTCGGCTGGCGCAGATGGCCGGCGGTCGAGCGCAAGGCGGCCGTCGAGCGGCTCGTGGCGGAAGGCGTGCTGGCACCCGTCCAGGTCGAAGGCGTGCGCCGCCGCTACTACGTCCTGACCGATCGCCTCCCCCTGCTGGAATCCCTCACCGACGCCGAGGTGGCGCCGACGTCTACCTGCTCCCGCCCCTGGACAACGTGCTGTGGCGGCGGGAACGCCTGGTGGATCTTTTCGGGTTCGACTACACCTGGGAGATCTACCTCAAGCCCGAGAAGCGCCGGTTCGGGCCCTACGCCATGCCGGTGCTGGAGGGGGACCGGTTCGTCGGGCGGCTGGACGCCCATTTGAACCGCGCCGACCGAACGCTGCAGGTGGACCGCCTCACCTTCGAGCCGGAGGTGGAAGCTTCCGCCGAACGCCTCGCACGGGTGCGCGCCGCCATCGAGGCGCTGGCCTCTGACCTCGGCGCCGAACGCGTGGAGTACCGGGACGACCGCCGTGCTTGAACGTACGGGCTCCTGGGTGAGGAGGCCGCGTATGTACGCCAGGGCAGCCGGTAGCATCCCACAACCGAGGCAGAGGAGGGCCGGACAGCCATCCCGGCCACCGGGTAGCGGCAGGAACCCCGCACCGACCGGTGGTAGTCAGGGCGCCGGTGGCGGCGATGACCGCCAGCACGAAGCCGGGAGCGTCAATGCTCGGCTTAGAACGACTCCAACAGGGGGCTCGCTCATGGCCAACCACGTGATCGTCCACGTCGAACTGTCATCGACGAACCTTGCCGACAGCCAGGCGTTTTACCGGGCGCTGTTCGGATGGAAGACGCAACCTTGGGGCTCTGATTACGCCCTGTTCACGCCTCCGTCCGGCCCAGGCGGCGGCTTCAACCCGGTGGGTGGGCGCTGGAAGCCCGGGGACGTCGTGGTCTACGTCTCCACGGACGACATCCCCGGCACGCTGGCCAGGGTCAAGGCGCTCGGCGGGAAGACCGTCGTTCCCGAGACCGAAATCCCGGACGTGGGGTGGTACGCGCTGTTCCATGACCCCAGCGGCAACGTGCTGGGGCTGTTCAAGGCCAAGGGCGGGGCGGAACGCCCGAGCGAAGGATCGGGGTGACAAACTGGCGCTGGAAGCGGGCGCGGCGTTCTGCCGGACTCAAAGCCGCCCGGCCGTCTGGACGAGAGGGGGGCGAATGCATGGCAGCCCGAGCGAAGGCAGCCGTCTTGAAGGACTTCGGCCAGCCCCTGGCAATCCGTGAACTTGACGTGCCGGAGCTGGTGCCGGGAGCCGCACTGGTCAGGGTGATTCATGGCGGCATTTGCGGAACCGACGTGCACCTTGCCGGCGGGCACCTTACCATCCCCACCCCGCTGGTGCTGGGACACGAAGGCGTGGGCGAGGTCGTCGCCCTGGGCGAGGGGCTGACCCACGACGCGCTGGGCAACCCGCTGCACCCCGGCGACCGGGTGGGCTGGGCCTCGAGCATCGCGTGCGGCCGGTGCTACTGGTGCCTTACGCTGCAAGAGCGCACGCTGTGCCCCCAGCGGCGGATCTACGGGATCAACCAGCCGGCGGACCGGTGGCCCGGGCTCTCCGGGTCATGGGCGGAGCTGACCTACCTGCAACCGGGCTCCACCCTGGTGCGCATCCCGCCCGACGTAACGCCGGCCGACGTCATCTCGCTGGGTTGCGCCGGACCGACCGTCGTCCACGGCCTGCTGCACGTGACCGGCGTTGCGCTCGGCGAGGTGGTGGTAGTGCAGGGCAGCGGGCCGGTGGGGATGGCGGCGGCCATGTTCGCCCACCTGGCCGGGGCGAGCAAGGTCATCCTCGTGGGCGGGCCCGCAGGCCGGCTGGAGCTGGCCCGGCAACTCGGCGTGGGAGACGTTCACGTCAACATCTTCGAGGTGACCGACCCCGCGGAGCGGGTGCGGCGGGTGCTGGCCGAGACGGAACAGGGCCGGGGCGCCGACGTGGTCGTCGAATGCGTGGGGCTGCCGGAGGCGGTCGCCGAAGGGCTGCAGATGGTGCGAGCCAGCGGCAGGTACCTGGTGCTGGGCCACTACACGGACCACGGGACGGTGCCCATAAACCCGCACTGGATTACCCGCAAGCAATTGAAGGTGCTCGGGTCCTGGGGGCTTTCGGAGGCCCACTACGTCGAGTACGTAAGGTCCCTCCAGCAACTCCGCCGCCGCTTCGACCTGTCCCGCCTGGTGCGGCCGTACCCGCTGGAGGCTGTCAACCAGGCCCTGGAGGACGTTCGGAAGGCGGCAGTGATGAAGGCCGCCCTGCAAGTGGGATGATAAGGGAGCGAGTGAAGTCCCTCTGGCACCCCGCCTTGTGGAGGTGAGCGAGGCCGTGCAACTGCCACCGCCTCGAACGGAGGGCTCGATGAGCCTGGAAACCGTGCTGGCGCGGCGCCGGTCGGTGCGGGAGTTCCGCGACGAGGCGATACCCGTCGAAGCGCTTTCGCAGCTCCTGTGGGCGGCCTACGGCGTGGTCGACCCTTCGGAGGGCCGCCACACGGTCCCGTCCGCCGGCGCCACCTTCCCCCTGGAGATCGTGGCCGTCGCAGGTAAAGTGACGGGTATCCCGGCCGGTTCGTACCGCTACCGGCCGGCGTCCCACGCGCTCGAACCGCTCCGCTCGGGAGATATACGAGCCCAGCTGGCAAGGGCAGCGCTCGCCCAGGAGTTCGTCGCGGCCGCGTCGGCGACGCTGGTGGTCGCTGCCGTCCCCGAGCGCACGACCGAGCGCTACGGTCGGCGGGGAGTGCGCTACGTGTTCATGGAGGCCGGGCACGCCTGCCAGAACGTCTACCTGCAGGCTGAGGCGCTGGGGCTGGGCACGGTGGCGGTCGGGGCGTTCGACGACGAAGCCGTTCGCCGGATTCTGGGCATCCCGGAAGAGCCGCTCTACATCCTCCCGATCGGACGCCCTGCAACAGGGGCGTAGGGCGCCCCACTGCCAACGCCTCTGGTGACGATGCCGACAGGTGTCACGGTCCCGCTTCCCCGCGATTGCTAGAGACCCCTCACCAGCGTTCGCCGGAGCGTGCGATAGCCAAGTCTCTCGTAAAACCCCAGAGGTCCATCTTCAAACTCCCACACGTCGACCCTCACCTCGGTCGCGGCCTGTTCTCGCAACCACCGGTGGGCGTGCTCCATAAGGAGCGTCCCGATTCCCATTCCCCGGAAGGCCGGCAAAACCATCAGGCTCTGCACGAGACCCCAGCGCCGTTGAACAACGAACGGGCTGGGCTCTGTTTCGTGGACGTAGGCCTCAACGAAGCCCACCACGTGGCCGTCCACGCAGGCGACCAGAAGGCGCGCCCGCCCGTTGCCGAGGATACTCTTTAGCCCCTCACGCAGGGCGGCCTCGTGCTCCGCCTCCGTAGCGTACTTGAGGTGGTCGGGCACCGCACGGACATGAAACTCGTGAAACTCCCGAACCAGGACGGTAAGCTCCCGGAAGTCGGCTTCCTGTACCGGCCGAATCGTAACTCCCCTCAGGGCCATCAGCCCCCATCTTCGTAGCATCAACTACCGATCCGCGTTCGCTGTGGGCGGCCCGAGCTGCGAGCGGGGCAGGGACGTCGGAGGTAGGCGACGCCCCGGGCCCAACAAGGCATCCCAGGGCGGGGGAAGCGCGGGACGTGGGATCTCCAACACTCCGGTCCACCTACCCCGTGGTCGGATGGCAGCCTGATGCTGCTTCGTTGTTTCGATGAAACCGATCATTACGCCTCCACCTCTGGACGGCTCGTACCCGTTCGAGACAAAATGACGTAGATCGCTTCCACACGTATGGCCGGCACGGAGCCGGGCCAGGCGCCGCCGCCGGCCCCATGGGCGGTCGCATCACGCCACATCGGGGGGTAAAGAGCCGATGAACTACCGCTTTCTTGGACGCACCGGCCTCAAGGTGAGCGAGCTCTGCCTGGGCACCATGACCTTCGGCCGCGAAGCGTCCGAAGACGAGAGCATCCGCATGCTCGACCGTTTCGCCGAAGCTGGCGGCAACTTCATCGACACGGCCAACGTCTACGCAGGGGGCGTCTCCGAGGAGATCCTTGGCCGGTGGCTCAGGGGCAAGCGCCGCGACGACTACGTGATCGCCACCAAGGTGCGCTTCCCCATGGGCGGCGGCCCCAACGACGCCGGCCTGGGCCGCAAGCACATCATCCAGGCCCTCGACGCGAGCCTGCGCCGCCTCGGCACCGACTATGTCGACCTCTACCAGGTGCACTGCTGGGATCCCGCCACGCCCCTCGAGGAGACCCTCTCGACCCTCGACCACGTGGTGCGCCAGGGCAAGGTCCGCTACCTGGGTGCCAGCAACTACAGCGGCTGGCAGCTGCAAAAGGCCATCGACGTGGCGCGCTCCCACTCCTGGGAACGCTTCGTCAGCCTCCAGCCCCTTTACAACCTCCTGGACCGCTCCACCGAGTGGGAACTCATCCCCGTCTGCCTCCACGAGGGCCTGGGGGTCATCCCCTGGAGCCCGCTGCGGGGTGGCTGGCTCACGGGCAAGTTCCGCCGTGGTATGACGGCTCCACCGCCGGGAACCCGCATCGAGGAGGCCCACCGCCGCGGATGGAGCGAGAGCTGGGTCCGCTATGCCAACGAGCGAACCTGGCGGGTCGTCGATGCGCTGGTCGAGGTGGCGGAGGAGGTGGGCCGCACCCCCTCCCAGGTGGCCCTCAACTGGCTCCTGCAGAAGCCCGGCGTCACCGCCCCCATCATCGGCGCCCGGAGCCTGGCCCAGCTCGAGGAGAATCTGGGCGCCAGCGGCTGGGCGCTCGACGCCGCTCAACTCGCCCGGCTCGACGAGGCAAGTGCGGTGCCGCTCCCTTACCCTTACGACTTCATCGCCAACGCCAGCCGAGAGCGGCAATGAGATATAGCGGTACAGGGGTACCCAAGCGCTCACATCTTCGTGGCCCCGGCGGTCAGCCCGCCCACGATGTAGCGCTGGAAGACGAACGTGAGGACCAGCAGCGGGAGGATCGACAGGAACGTCGCGGCGCTGATGGTCTCCCACGGGAACGCGTACTCCCCGGGATAAAGGGAGATGCCCACGACCGCCGTGCGCAGCTCGTTTTTCGACAGGAGCACCAGCGCCATCGCAAACTCGTTCCACGACATGATGAAAACGATCAGGCCTGCCGCCACCAGCCCCGGCACCGCAAGCGGCAGAATGACGCTCCACAGGGTTCGCACGGGCGAGCACCCGTCAACCCGAGCGGCCTCCTCCATCTCCACGGGAATGGTCTTGAAGTAGTTGGCCAGGATCCAGATCCCCATGGGTAAAAACAGCGCGGTGTGCCCCAGGATCAGGCCCGGGTAGGTGTTGATGAGGCCCAGGTGGCGGAAGAAGAGGAAGAGCGATGGGATGATGGCCATCACGGGAAACATGCTGACGGCCAGCAGCCCGACCATGATGGCCCTTCGCCCCCGGTATCGCAGGCGCGCCAGGGAGTACGCGGCAAGCCCCCCGAGCGCCAGCACGCCCAGCGTGGCCGCCCCTGAGACGATGACGCTGTTGAGGATGTACCGCACCAGGTCCGCTGATTGAAGAAGATGCCGGTAGTTGTCCAACGTCGGGCGCAGGGGCAAGTAAACCGGCGGCCACGCGTAGATCTGCGCGGATGGCTTGATCGAGGTGACGAAGAGCCACAGCGTCGGGAAGAGCGATAGCAACGCCACCGCACCGGCGAGCGCGTAAAACCACACCGGCGCCCGTCGCCGCAGGCGAGCCGCGACGCTCGCCGGCACCCGCTGCCTGACCGCCTGCACTACTGCCATCATCCGACGCCCGTTCCGCTCCCGGGTCAGGTCTCGGCCCGCAGCGCGCGGATGTACAGCACGCTCAGGCCGAAGAGCACCAGAAACTGCACCATGACCACGCTGGAGCCGTAGTCGAAATCGACGAACTGGAAGAGCACCTTGTACGCGTACAGCGAAAGCGTCTCCGTGGTGTTGATGGGGCCGCCTCCTGTGAGGTTCATGGGCAGCTCGAACGCCCGGAACGCATCCATGCCCCGCAGCAAGACCGCCACCAGGATGGATGGCCTCAGCAGCGGCAGGGTGATCCGCCGGAATGCCGCCCATCCCGTGGCTCCGTCGATCTGGCCGGACTCGTAGAGCTCCTCCGGGATCGCCTGCAGGCCCGCCAGCAGCAACAGGGCCATGAACGAGCTGGTTTTCCAGACAGCCACGATCATCATGGAGATCATGGCGGTCGGGATGGTGCCGAGCCAGTTGACGGGCTGCTCGATCAGCCCGGCCTGCAGGAGAACGGCGTTGAACAGCCCGTAGTCCGTGTTGTACATCCAGCGCCACATGATGGCGTTGAGTGCCGTCGGCAGCGCCCACGGGAACAGCACCGCGAGGCGCACCAGGCCCCTGCCCCGAAAAGACCGGTGAATGAGGACGGCCAGCGCAAGGCCCATCACCAGCTCGGCAGGCACCGTCACGAACGCGAAGACCAGTGTATTTACAAGGGATACCCGAAACTCCTCGTCTCCGAGCAGGCCCAGGTAGTGCGACACGCCGGCCCAGCTCGTCGACCCCCTGCCGGCCAGCGAGTAGTTGGCGAAGCTCAGCGCGGCAGTGTACAGTACGGGAGCAAGAAGCGTGAGGCCCACCACCGCACATGCAGGCAGCACCAGCCACCAGCCGGCCTCACGCTTCATACCCCGACGTCCTCCCGTTTACCCCCGCAACCGCATCCTGCGCGGATTCGCTCAGCGCCCCAGAAGCGCTTCGATGCGGGACGCAGCGTCGTTGAGCGCCTGCTGCGGGGTCTTGCGCCGGTAGAGCGCCGACGTGACCTCTACCTGCATGATCTCCGAAAGCTGCGGATACTTCGGCCCGGCGACGGCCGATGGCCGCACGTCGCCCACCTCGAAGTCCGCGAACTGCTTGAGCGCGGCCGGGAACGCCCGGGTCAGCTCCGGATCCCGGTATACGGACGATCGAGCCGGCAAATTGCCCGTCACCACCGCGGTCCTCAGCATCGCCTCGTAACTGGTCAGGAAGCGGATGAGCTCCGCGGCCTCCTTCTTGTGCCGGGAGTTCGCATTGATGGCCAGCAGCCACCCGCCAAGGGCCGTGGTCTTCGCCTCGGCGTGGCCCTCGAAATACGGCACCCGCGTGAAATCCACTTTGTCTTTCACCGGCGAGTCAGGCCCGGTCAGCATGGGCCAGACAAAGTCCTGCACCACCATGAAGACGGCCCGTCCCTGCTGGAAGAGGACCCGGGCGTCGTCCGGGCGGTAGGTGAGGACGCTCTCCGGTGCTATCCGGTACCGGTAGATCATGTCCACCATGGTCTGAAGCGCCTTCACTCCCTCGGGCCCGTTGACCGCCACGCGCCCGTCCGGCCCGAAAAAGCGGCCCCCCGCGCCCCACAGGAACTGCAGGTAGTTCATGAAGAGGCCTTCGATCTTGGCCCACATGCTGACGAACCCGCGCAGATTGGGGTCCTTCTCCCCCTGTACGATGACCTGGGCCTGGTGAATCAGCTCTTCCCACGTCCTGGGCGGCTCAAAGCCGTACTTCGCGAGAAGGTCCTTTCTGTAGTACAGGTGGAGGCCGTTGATGTAAAGCGGGATGGCGTAGATCTTGCCGTTCTGGACGGCCGCCCCAAGCATGCCCGGGAGGAAGTCCCGAAGATCGTCCCGGGTGAAGTAAGTGTCGAGCGGCGCAACCCAGCCGTTTGCCGCGAACTCGCCAGGCCAGATCACGTCGAGCGCGATGACGTCAGGCGTCGAGCTTGCTCCGGTAAGCTGATTGACGTACAGGCTGTGCTGTTCACCGGGTACCCCGGGAACCTTGAGCCACTCCACCTCGATGTCCGGGTGCTGTGCCATGAAGCGGTCCAGGAGCTGCTGGGTAACCGCTCCCACCTCTCGGGGCGAAATGGCGTACACCAACTTCACCTTCGCCGCGCTCGCCCAGCCGTGCCGAGGGCCGTAGCAGCGACGATCACCAGCGCGGCCGCCGCGATCCGAGCCCGGATCGTGACCCGGCCTGACATGTCCTGTGCCACCTCTCCTCCCAAGCCTTTTCGAGGCTTCAGGCCTCCTGCAAACCGGCGCCGCTCCAGGCGGACAGCACCGCCGTCGTCTGACGTCACGGCTCGATCACGTTCACCCGCAGCTCGTGCGAGCCGTCCGGCAGGCACATCTCGTAGTAGGCGAACAGGCGACCTTGAGCCGCCGCCACGTCCAGATACCGCAGGGACTCGCTGCCCCACGGAGACACCAGCCAGGGGCCGTCCACCGTCACCCGGCGCCAGCGCGCAAAGTCGAAGCTCACGGCGTAGCCGCAGCGTTCCTCGTAGTTTTCCTCGACGCGCGCTTTACCGTCGTAAAACATGATGAACTGAGGCGGCACGTAGACCACGCACGTTGTACGCGTGGTGTCCCGATCCCATCCACGCTCGGGCGGTACGAGCACGTCCCCCAGTACGCTGAAGTGCTGGCCGTCACGGCTCACTGCCACCGCCGAGCGGGAGAGCACGGCGCCCGTGTTGAACGCGTCCCCCGACTCGTGCATCCGGAGCTGCGCTGTACCCTCTGCCTGCGCTCCCACGTGCGCGTAGGTGAAGAAAAGGTAGTACTCGCCGGCGGACTTGTAGACGACCGGGTCCTTGACCCCCTGCGTGCCCGTCGACTCGGCGGTAAGTACAGGCCAGCGTTTGGCGGGCTGAAAGCTGTCGGGCGAAGGGGCGCGCATCCCGTCGATGCGCCAGCGGCCGTCCGAGGGATCCACGTAGCTCACGAAGAGCAGCCAGTCCCCCTCGAAGCTGCGCACAAGGGCGGAGCGCTCGATGGACGAACTCTCCAGCTGGTCGCGGCTCATGACCCAGATGTCTGTAAAGCGAAGCCCGTCCTGGCTCGCGGCGATCCGGCACTCCCCACCCCGAACCGGGCGCGGGTAGCGGATTCGCCGGTAGAGGTAAAACGTTCCGCTTTCGGGGTCGTAGGTTGCGCTCGGGGCTCCCACCCAGTGGCCCTGCCCCGGGGCAGGAGGCGAAAAAACCGTTACTCCCTGGCGCGGGTCGATCCGGGGCATCCGGGCCCACTGCCGGAGGTCCGAGCCGTGGAGGTGATCGACGGCGTTCACTGCGTCGTGCACAGGTATCCGCCCCCGTCTTGTCTGCAAGGGGTTTCTTGTGACAGAGTTAATTTAGCATATTAACCAACTTCCGTCAAGAGAGGGTGGCCCTCATGGCGCTGGATCCTGGCCTGCGGCGGGCCGATCTCCACGCTCAGAACCTCAGCGCCATTGTCCGCATCCTGCGCCGCAGCGGGCCGCTGGCACGTTTCCAGCTCGCCGAACAGACAGGGCTGACGCGCGGCGCCATCAGCACCCTGTGCGGCGAACTGCGCAGCTGGGGCCTGCTCACCGAGGTCGGTTCGGCGGAGCGCGCGGCGGGCAGCCGGGGTGGCCCGAACCCCATCCTGCTCGACCTGGATCCGGCCGCGCGCCTGGCCGTGGGCATCCAGTTCTCGAAGAAGCGGGTCCGGGTCGGGCTGGTGGATCTGAAAGGCCACGTGGTCTCAGCGCGAGACCTGCCTCTGCAAGGCGACGGTCGTAGCGCTCCGCAGGAGGCCGTCGCAATGGCTGCTGCGGCGGCAAACTCCCTCGTCGCTGCCTCGCGGGCCCGGGACCGCGTGCTCGGGGTGGGCGTGGGAGCTCCCGGAGTGGTGGACAGCGAAAGCGGCATCGCTCAGAGCGACCCCTACATGGGCTGGCACGGGGTGCCGCTCAGGGAGTGGTTCGAGTCGCGGCTGGCACTGCCTGTCGTGGTTGACCACAACGTCCGGGCCATGGCGCTCGCCGAGCTTCGCTACGGCGCCGGCAGCGAGGTCGACAGCTTCCTCGAGGTGTACTGGAGCACGGGCATCGGCTCGGGAATCGCGATCCGCGGGGAGCTGTACACGGGGGGCGCGCCAGGAGACGGCCAGCTCGGGCACACGGTGGCGGATCCCGACGGGCCCGCTTGTGTGTGCGGCAACCGGGGCTGCCTGGAGACGTTCGCGGGTGAAGACGCCCTGGTGGCGGAGTTTGGGGCGCCGGCAGCGACAGGTGGGCAAGATGCGGACATCGACACGGTCATCGACGCTGCCCAAGCCGGCGACACCGGCGCCAGGAGGGTGCTCGACCGCGCCGCGCGAAGGGTCGGGATGGCCTGCGCTAACCTTATCAACGTACTGGGGCCCCTGGCCGTGGTCGCCGGCGGCCCGGTAGCCCGGGCCGGGGAGCATATCATCCAGCCTCTTCGCGAGACGCTGGCCGGGCGACTCCACCCGTGGATCCGGGACCGCGTCAGCGTTAGACTCTCGGCACTGGGCGACGACCTGGGCCTGGTGGGCGCCGCCAGCCTGGCGCTCGAGGCGCTGTTCTTCTCGGAGTCTGCCCCGATCTGGCACCAGGGAACGGGAAGAGGCCCGCGCCAAGCCGGCCATCACCGGGCGGCTGCGCCAGCTGACGCCGCACATGGCGACATGGCCGGCCGATAAACGAGGCGCCGCGAGGGCACGGTGACCGGCACGGTCACCGGATGGTAGCGACCGCGGGGTAGTGGTGAGCGCCGGGCGGGGCCATATCGACGAGATTCGAACGAGGGCCTGGGCCCGGACGAAAGCCACAGGCACACCCCCTCCAGGGCGATCTCGGGCCCGACTGCCCTTGACACGGGACGGGTTACCGCAGTAACGTTTGCTTCGAGGCAAGCGTGTAGTTGCGCGTGTTAACTTAACCGGTTAAGTTAATACGGAGGCGGTGCCCCCAGCGGTGGGACTTACCATCCGAGACATCGCAGCGAAGGCGGGCGTGTCCAAGGCCGCCGTTTCCTACGTCCTCAACGGCCGGCCGGGCGTCAGCGCCAGGACCCGGCAGCGGGTGCTGGCCATCATGGATGAGCTCGGCTTTCGCCCCAATACCGTGGCCCGTAGCCTCGCGAACAAGAAGACCCAGACCCTCGGCCTCGTCATCCCTGACATCTCCGACATGTTCTACGCGGACATCATCCGCGGTGTCGAAAGCGCCGCGAACGAGCGGGACTTCACCCTGAACCTCTGCACGACGCACTCGGAGCCCCATCGAGAACGCGAGGTGGTCGACTCGCTGACGAGCGGCCGCGTCGACGGCGTGATCTTGATGACGTACCACCTTGAACGCGCCTACTTCGAGAAGCTCCGTGCGACCGGCCGCCCGTTCGTGCTCCTCGACGATCCGGACGCCGGGCCGTCCTTGTACTCCGTCAGCGTGGACAACGCGGAGGCGGGCTTCAAGGCGGCCGAATACCTGTATCGCCTGGGCCACCGGAAGATCGCGTTCATCCACGGGTCGCTCCAGTCCCGGGACACCTGGCACCGCTTCGCGGGCTTTCGGCGGGCCCTCGAGGCTTTCGGGGTGGCACTGCGCGAGGCGTACGTCCGGGTTGGCGAGTTCACGCGGGAGGGTGGCTTTCGGGCGACTGATGAACTGATGAGCCTTCCCGATCCGCCCACTGCCATTCTGGCAGCCAACGACCAGATGGCCATCGGCGCGCTGGAGGCCATCACCCGTGCCGGGCGGCGGGTGCCGGAGGACGTGTCGCTCGTAGGCGTCGACGACATCGAGGCATCGTCCATGATCCGGCCACGGCTTACCACGGTCAAGCAGCCGACCTACGAGATGGGCCGGCGGGCCGTTGAACTCCTCGTCGGTCTCATCGGCGGCGAAGAGCCGGAGCCTCGCAACATCCTCCTTCCGGTGACGCTGGTGATCCGGGAGACGTGCCAGGAGCTCCGCCCTGAGCCGGGCGAAAACCAACGGTGCGATGCACCGGCTTCGGAGCGGGAGGTGGTCGGCGCGCCCGAACCCTGAGAGGCGTTCGCCTGTGAGCGAGCCGGCCCTGGCGGCGGCCGGAAAAGAAGGACTTTGGTATGGACGTAAACTTAACCGGTTAATCCATCAAGCAGGCCGGATTACAGGGGGTGAACGCGCTTGCGGTACATTCGCGGGGTCCTGGGGTTGCTCGTCATCACCGGGTCCGTCGGGGCGCTGGCCCTGGCGGCTCTGGCCGCTCCCGCCGGGGTGACGCTTTTGTGGACGATGGAAGACCCCCAGGAGATCGCGGGCATCAGCAACGATAACACGGGCGCGCGCTTCGAGCTCAGCAGTGACGTTGCCGCCGACGGCTCGCGTTCGCTGAAGGTCATTCCCAGCGGAAGCGCCATCGAAACCAAGCTCGCCATACCCCTCGAGGGCCACCGGACGGCAGCGTGGGCAACCGGTGGCGAGGTCGTTCTCCACGTTTACATCCCCGAAGGCACTCGGTTGATGCCCACCATGTTCTTCCTCGGCATGGCCGACCTGACCGGAGGGTGGAACTGGGTCGGGGGTGTCTTCTCCGACACCAAGGCGAAAGCAGGCTGGAACGAGGTACGTTACCCGCTCGGCGGGGCCATGCGCCAGGTCGACCCCAGCCGGCGCTACATGATCTACCTTGCGTTCGCGGGGTTTGATGCGAAGGGACAGAAGGTGCCGTTGACCGAACCGTTCTACCTCGATGCCATGGGCGTCACCACGCGGCTCTCGCGCTCCGAGCTGATGAACCGTGCTTCACCGGGGGCCAGACAGGAAGTGGCGACGCTGCTTCAACTCAGTGACGACGCACTCCTCACCGTGATCCAGCGCAAGGCGTTTGCCTACTTCTGGGAGCAAGCCAACCCGATCACCGGGCTCGTCCGCGACCGCAGCCGTGACGATGCGCCGGCCAGCATCGCGGCGGTGGGGTTTGGCCTCAGCGCCCTTCCGGTGGGCATCGAGCGGGGCTGGATCACCCGGGACGAAGGGTACCACCGGGCGCTGACCACGCTGCGCACCTTCGCGGAAGGCGGCGTGGAGGGGAAGAACGGGTTCTTCTATCACTTCGTGGACATGAGCACCGGACGTCGCTCGCCCGGGAGTGAACTGTCCTCCATTGATACGGCGCTGTTCCTGGCAGGGGCCCTCACCGTCGGGAAATACTTTGCCGGTACCGAGGTGGAGAGCTTTGCGAGCCGACTCTACGAGGCCGCCGACTGGCAGTGGATGATGAACGAAGGCACCACGCCTTCAATGGGCTGGACCCCGGAGGGCGGGTTCATCAAGGCTCGCTGGAACACGTTCAACGAGGGCCTGCTCCTCCACATCCTTGCTATCGGGTCACCCACGCGTCCAATTCCAGCCGCGGCGTGGGACGAGATCCACCGGCCCATCCAGGGTGACCACATCGCGCTCCCGGCCGAAGTCCTCTTCGTCTACCAGTATCCGCTCGTCTGGCTTGACCTGCGCCATGTGGAAGACGCCTACGCGAACTACTTCAACAACGCGGCGGCCGCCACGCGCCACAATCGCCGCTTCAGCCTGCGGCAGCGAGACCGCTACAAGACCTACGAGCCCGACATCTGGGGCCTGAGCGCGTCGGACGGGCCGGCCGGCTACAGGGCGTACGGGGCTTCCGAGAATAACCACGACGGAACCATCGCGCCGTACGCCTCCATCGCCTCGATCCCGTTCACGCCGGAGCTCTCCCTCAAGGCCATCCGTACCATGCTGGAGCGTTACGGCCCGCTCATCTGGGGAAAGTACGGGTTCGTGAGCGCGTTCAACGGGGATGAAGATTGGTACTCGACCGAGTTCATCGGCATCGACCAGGGCGACCTGCTGTTGATGATCGAGAACTATCGCACCGGTCTCATCTGGCGCTACTTCATGCAGAACGAGCCGGTCCGCGAGGCCCTGAAGAAGGTCGGATTCGTCGAACGCTCGTCGGACTATGCCATCACCCCGGCCTACCAGGCGAAGTTCCGCCAGATGCAAATGGGCGTAGAACAGCGTCAGGCCGTGGCGGTTCGGCGCAGTGTGCCCGTCGAGGTGGACGCAGAGCTCGCAGAGTGGGCCAATGTGCCGTTCAACGTGGTCGACGAAACCATGAACGTGCCGGACCCCGGGCTGGAGAAAGTGGACCGGGCGCGCCAGGTGCTTCACGGGCGGTTCGCGGCCCAGTGGGACGAGCAGTTCCTATACCTGGCTGCCGAGGTGACCGACCCGGTCGTCGTGAGCAATATCGCGCCCGATGACCGCAAGGCGTTTTACCGCACGGACTCGGTGGAGTTTTACATCGACCCGTCCCGGGCGGGGTCCGCGGCTGGAATCATGAAGCTGGCGATCCTGCCATTCGACACCGCGGGCCACGTACAGGCCGTCCGCCACGAGGACGCCCGCCCCGGACCCATCGACCAAACTGCTCCGGGTGTTCTGGTCGCCTCACGCCGGACTGCCGACGGCTACGCCCTGGAGGTGGCACTTCCCCTGGAGCATCTCGGAATCGAGGGCAAGCCGGGCGTGTCGGTGGGATTCTCGTTCACCATTCACAACACCAGCAACCGAAACGCCGGCACCGGGGAGTACGTCAGGACCAACATGCTGGCGTGGAACAACGTTCCGGCCGTGTGGGCCAACCCCGACCTCTGGGGCACGCTCACGCTCGAGTGAGCCGGCACTCTCAGAGACGCGGTCTGGCCCCGTGCGCGGCCAGGCAGGGCCAGCCAAATCAGTCTGAAGCAGAAGGGATGGGAGCCTGGGATGTTGAGTCTCTGGCATGGTCGGACAGGACGGGCCGTATCCGCCGTGGTCCTGGTGGTGGCCCTGGTCACGACCGCCGGAGCTGCCGGAGCTCTGGCGAAGAGCCGGATCACGGTATTCGGGTGGGGCAACGCGCAGGAAATGCAGAACCGCAGGGCTCAAACCGAGGCGTTCATGCAGGCCAACCCCGATGTGGAAGTCCAGCTGGAGATCACCCCGCCGGGGCCGGAGTGGGAGCGTAAGCTCGATACCACGCTGGCGGCGGGGACCGCGGCAGACGTCATCATGATGTCAGCGGACTGGCACGGCAACCGGGGTCGCCGCGGCGTCTTCCAGGACCTGCAGCCGTTCGTGCGCAAAGACGGGCTCGATGCGGCCGCGATCCTGCTTCCCGGCATTGACAGCGGTTACGTATGGCCGAACGGCTTGCGCGAGGGCATGCCGATCACCGGCGCATCCCTGGTCGTCGCCTTCAACAAAGACCTGTTCGACGACGCGGGACTCCCCTACCCCTCCAAGGGGTGGACCTGGGAGGACTACCTCAGCTACGCTCGCAAACTGACCCGAGGCGAAGGTCTACAGAAGGTGTACGGGGCAGCCGACCACTGGGCCATCGCCACCCTTTCTCCTCACATCTTCGGCGGGCGGATCTTCAACGAGGACCACAGCAAGGTGCTGGCGGACGACCCGAAGGTCGCCCAGGGTATCCAGTTCTTCCTGGACATGATGAAGCTCCACAAGGTCATGCCCGATGCGGCGGCAAGCCAGGGCATGCCGTCCGACCAGCGGTTCTACGCAGGGAAGGCCGGGATGATCTTCATGGCGACGTGGGACATCCCGACGTTCCAGCAGAGTATCGGAAAGCGCTTCGCCTGGGACGTTGCGCCAATGCCCGCCGACCCAAGGACGGGCAAGCCGGTGACCCTCATCTGGACCACCGGCTACGCCATCAACGCCAGGGCCAGGGACAAGGACGCGGCGTGGCGGTACGTCAAGTTCATGAGCACGGACCGCCGGGCATCGGAGATCGCTGCCCGGATCGCCATCCCGTCGGTCAAGGATGTCGCCTATACGACGTTCGTAAAGCAGACCCAACCGGGCTGGACGCCGATCAACCTCAAGGCGTTCGTGGATTCGTTCGCCTTCGGGATCCTCAACCCGATGGGCGGCTTCTACGCCAAGATCAACGACGCGTACGACCGCACGTGGCAGGCGATTTACCTGGGCAAGGCCGACCCGGTGAGCGCCATGAAGGAGTTCGCGGGCAAGGCGCGGGAGATCCTGCCCACTCTCAAGTGAAGCAGGCTTGATGCGATGGCGAAACTGGCCTTGCGGGCAGGCAAGCGGGCACAGGTAACCCGCGGGCAGGCCAGGAGCCGGCTCCAGCAGCGGGAGGCCGTAGAATTCCACTTCTACGTCCTCCCGTGGCTGGTCGGCTTTTTCGGCCTGACGCTGGGGCCGCTGCTCTACTCGCTGGTGCTCGCCTTCAGCAACGCCCAGCTCTTCGGTGCGTGGGAGTTCGTCGGGCTGGCGAACTTCCGGGAGATGTTCCGGGACGATCCGTTGTTCTGGAAGGCACTGGTCAACACCGCATATTATGCGTTCGTGAGCGTTCCCCTGGGGCTGGTCATCGCGTTCTTGCTGGCGGCGCTGCTCAACATGAAGTTCCGGGGCATGGCGCTGTTCCGGACGATCTTCTATCTCCCGTCGGTCACCTCCGGTGTAGCCGTGGTGCTGCTGTGGGGATGGATCTTCAACCCGAGCTTCGGCCTGCTCAACTACGCCCTGTCCCGGGCCGGCATCCAGGGTCCGCAGTGGCTAGGCAACCCGCACTGGGCCATGCCGGCCATTATCATCATGAATCTCTGGAACGTCGGTGTGCCCATGATCATCTTCCTGGCGGCGCTGCAGGACGTCCCGCAGGACCTCTATGAAAGTGCTGAGCTGGACGGGGCAGGCTGGTGGACGAAGACCCTCCGCATCACACTGCCGCTGGTCTCGCCGGTGGTTTTCTTCAACCTGGTACTGGGGCTCATCGGAGCGTTCCAGGTCTTCATGCAGGCGTACGTCCTGACCGGAGGCGGGCCACTCGACGCCACGTACGTGTACCTGCTGCACCTCTACAACAACGCGTTTCGCTACGGGCGGATGGGATACGCATCGGCACGGGCGTGGGTGCTGTTCGTCGTCATCCTGGCGCTCACGCTGATCATTTCATGGACATCTCGGCGTTGGGTTTACTACGCCGGGGAAGGGGGCAGGTGATGGTAGTGGATCGGGTTGCCCATCACCCGACCCATGCGGCGACACTGCGGCCAGCGCTGGCACGGCGGCGGGCGGCAGCGTGGCGGCATGTCCTCAAGGCCGCCTTCGGCTACCTCCTTCTGGGCGTGCTGGGGTTCGCGTTCGCGCTCCCCTTCCTCTGGATGGTATCGACGGCCTTCAAGGAACCATGGCAGACGTTCCAGATTCCGCCCATCTGGATCCCATCCTCACCGACCCTCAGCAACTTCACCCAGGGTTGGAACGCGGTCCCATTCAACCGATATGCGATCAACACGGTGATCATCACGGCCACCGCCTCCGTGGGTACCGTGCTTTCGGCCGCACTGGTGGCATACGGGTTCGCGCGGTTCCGGGCGCCCGACCGGGAGATCCTGTTCACCATCCTCATCAGCACCATGATGCTGCCCCCGCAGGTCACCATCGTGCCAACCTACATGCTGTTCAACTACCTGGGTTGGGTGGACACGTTCAAGCCGCTCATCCTCCCGTCGTACTTGGGCGGAGGCGCGTTCAACATCTTTCTGCTGCGCCAGTTCTTCCGCACCATCCCCACGGAGCTCGACGAGGCCGCCCGGATCGACGGGTGCAGTTCCTGGGGCATTCTGTGGCGGATCATCATGCCGCTGTCCAGGCCTGCGCTGGCCACCGTGGGCGTCTTTTCCATCGTCTACCACTGGAACGATTTCTTCAACCCGCTCATCTACCTGAACTCGGAATCCCGCTACACGCTCTCCATCGGGTTGAAGTACTTCCAGAACGCGTACGGCGCAACGCAGATCAACCTGCTGATGGCGGTTTCGCTCATCGCACTGGTCCCGATCCTGCTGTTCTTCTTCGCGGCCCAGAAGTACTTCGTTCAGGGTATCACCATGACAGGCCTGAAAGGCTGAAGTGGGAGGATGCGTTCGATGGCAGCACGGGTCGTGGTCAACGCCGCCGAAATCGTCGGGCCATTTCCGCACTTTTGGGAGTTCGGTTTCGGGTCGGAGCGGCCGTTCATGGTGCTGCGGGAGGCCATTCTGGACCACTACCGGATGGGGCGGGACGAACTCGGGTTCCGCTACGTGCGGGCGCACGGCATCTTTCACGACGAGTTGGGGGTGTACCGGCTGGTCGACGGGAAGCCCGTCTACGGGTGGCGCGCGGTTGACGCCGTTTACGACCGGATCCTAGCGCTCGGGCTGCGCCCTTTCGTGGAGCTGAGCTTCATGCCGGCGGCGCTCGCATCTGGCACGCAGAGCTGCTTTTACTGGCAGGGTAACGTGACCCCGCCCCGGGACTGGACGCAGTGGGGCGCCCTGGTGGAGGCGTTCGTCCGGCACCTCGTCGAGCGGTACGGTCTCGACGAGGTGCGGCAGTGGTACTTCGAGGTCTGGAACGAGCCCAACCTGCGCTACTTCTGGGCCGGGAGCCAGGAGGATTACTGGCGCCTGTATGATTGGGCGGCCGCCGCGGTCAAGCGAGTCGACGTGGACCTGCGGGTTGGCGGCCCCGCCACCGCAGCGGGGGCATGGGTGGACGCGTTCGTGCGGCACTGCCTCGAGGGCAAAAACGCCTGCACTGGCGGGGTGGGTGCCCCCTTCGACTTCGTGAGCTACCACGGCTACCCGACGGACGCCGGGCAGGTGCTCGACGGAGAGCACGTGCCGTTCACGAGGGAGACTTACTGGCGTGAGATGGCGCGGCGCAACGCCCGCTACGTGCACGAAGCCCTCCGGCGAGAAGCCTGGGGGCATGAACGCGCGGGCCGCGGGATCGAGATCCACGTGACCGAATGGAACTCGACGGCGCACCTGCACGACCCCGAACTCGACGGCTCCAACCAGGCCGCGTTCATCTGCAGGACGGTCAAGGACGTGGCCGGGTACGTGGATTCGTTCTCCTTCTGGACGTTATCCGACATCTTCGAGGAGGGCGGCTGGCCGGAGGCGGAATTCCACGGGGGGTTTGGGCTCGTGACCGTCGACGGCGTGTGCAAACCTTCGTTCAACGCGTTCCGGATGCTGCGCAGGCTGGGCGACCGGCGGTTGGATGTGGCAGTCGAAGGGGTGCCACCGGGCGTCGACGCTCTCGCGACGGCCGGGCCGGCGCCGGGCACCATCCAGATCCTGGTATGGAACCACGTGCTGCCGGCGACCGAGCCGGCCACAACGACGCCCGAGGCCGTCTGCGTCGAACTCCACGGAGCCGGGGGACAGCGCTTCACCCTGCAGCAGTACCTGGTCGATCGGGACCACAGCAACGCCTACACGGCCTGGCGGGAGATGGGGTCGCCGCCCCGACCCGACGCGCGGCAACTCGCCGAACTCAAGCAGCGGATGGAACTCGAGCAGGTTAGACTGGAGCGGGGGCTCACCGCGCCGGCTGGTGGCCCGCTGCGGCTGGATGTCCGCTTGAGCCCGGCCAGTGCCACGCTGGTTTTGTTGGCGGCGAGCGACGTACCCTCGTGAGCGAGTGGTCGTCCCGGGGCGCGGCCTTGC
>JBFMCJ010000007.1 GCA_040754675.1 Bacillota bacterium | reverse complement strand
CCTCAGCGTGCCGCCGAACGTGACGCCGCGCCGGGTGTCGGTGGACGCCATCGAACACTGGATGATCTACACCGAGCACCCGCAGGTGGGCGCCATCCTGCACGTGCACGCGTGGATGGACGGCATCAGGTCCACGCTGGTCAACTACCCGTGCGGGACACTGGAGCTCGCCCAGTCCGTGGCCAACCTCGTGCGGGAGGCGCCGGACCCTGGGCGGGCGGTCATCGGGCTCCGCAACCACGGCCTGACGATCACGGGGCCAAGCCTGGACGAGATCTTCGAGCGCATCGAGGGCCGCCTCATCCGCCAAGTGCCGATGATGTAGCCCTGCCGCCTACCACTCGACCAGGAGCTCGCCGGGTTCGGGGCGCTCCGGCACCCGCACGACCACCCGCCCCGCGGTAGCGTCGTGGTACCAGGCCGGTTGGGCCGACCACCGGGACTCGGATGCCGCCGCGGGGTTCGCCTGGTCCTCGAAGACCGGGCGCAGCGGCTCGCCGGTCCGGGAGAGCTCGGCGCCCTGCCACGAGACCCAGGTGGGCGCACGCCAGACCCGGTCGACGACCACCTCCAACCACTCCCGCGCCGGCCGGAAGCGGCCGTCCCGGCCCGAAAACGAGAGTTGGAGGCGCAGCTTGCCCGACCCGTCCGACCAGGCCGCGTCGAAGCGCCGGCGTGCGAATTCGCCGCTCTGGTAGGCCAGGCTCTCCCCGTCGTCTTCGTAGAGCCACGTCCAGAAGTCTTGGCCGCTTGGCTCCAGGTATGCGGCGGACGGCGCCGCCATCCAGACGCTGACCCGCCCGTCCCGGGCAAGCTCGCCCGTATGGGCCGGGACGGGGCCGAGCAAGAGCGGCGCCCCGGCCCGGACGAAGACCGGCAACTCCGAAAGCTCCGCCTCGACGGCCGTGTGGGTCGGGCCCAGCAGGCGAAGCGGCCGCCACAGGTGAACCCACTCCCCTTCGGGCAGGTACACCGTGCGGTGGCGTGCACCCGGCTGGGTGACCGGCGCCACCAGGAGGTGGGCCCCCAGCAGCCACTCGTCCTGGAGGCGTTCAGCGGACGCATCGCCCGGAAAGTGCCAGAAGAGCGGGCGCATGACGGGCGTCCCGTTCGAGGCGGCTTCCCAGAACAGCACGTAGAGGTAGGGGAGGAGCCGGTAGCGCCACTCGATGGCGCGGCGGCAGATGGCCTCGATGTGTTCGCCGAACTGCCAGACCTCCTGGCGGCGCGTGTTCATCGCCGAGTGGTTTCGGAAGAACGGCGTGAAGGCGCCGGCCTGGGTCCAGCGAGCCAGCAGTTCGCCCGTGGCGTGCCCCGCGAAGCCCCCGGTGTCGGCGCCCGCGAACGCCACGCCGGACAGTCCCAGGTTGATGAGTTGAGGCACCATCATGGCCAGGTGCTCCCACCAGCTCGAGTTGTCCCCCGTCCAGACCGCCGCGTAGCGCTGAATGCCGGCGAAGCCGGAGCGGCTCAGCACGAAGGGGCGCACGCCGGGGCGCAGGGCGAGTTGCGCCTCGTAAGCGGCCTTGCTCATCAGAAGGCCGTAGACGTTGTGGGCTTCGGTGTGAAGGAGCTCGCGCCGCTCCTCGGCGGGGCGTTCGGCGTCGGGTCCGTGGCGCACGCCCGGATCGAGCGTGCCGGTCGGCAGGGGGTGGCGGAAGTTCGCCGGCTCGTTCATGTCGTTCCAAATGCCACTGACGCCGGCGTCCAGGAGCACCCGGTGCCAACGGCCCCACCAGCGGCGTGTCTCGGCCCGGATGAAGTCGGGCCAGACGGTAGGCCCGGGCCACACCTTGCCCTCAAACGGGCGGTCGCCGTCGGCCCGCCGGCAGAACAGGCCGCTTTCCAGGCCCTCAAGGTAGACGGGATACTCTTCGTCGATCTTGACACCCGGGTCCACGATGGTGACGACCCGGAAGCCATGGCTCCGCAGCTCTTCGAGAAGGGCCTGCGGATCGGGAAAGCGCGCCGGATCCCAGGTGAACACCCGGTAGCCGTCCATGTAGTCGATGTCCAGGTAGATGACGTCGCACGGGATGGCCCGGCGGCGCAGTTCGGAGGCGACCTCCCGCACCTCGTCGGCGGTCATGTAGCCCCACCGGCTCTGCTGAAACCCGAGCGCCCAGCGGGGAGGCAGCGGCATGCGGCCCGTGAGGTCGGAGAACCGGGAGACCACCTGCGGCAGGGTGGGGCCAGCCAGGACGAAGTAGTCAAGCTGCCCGGCGTCGGCGCTGAACTCCAGGCGGTCGGGCCGGCCGGAGCCCAGGTCGAAGACGGTGCGGTGGGTGTTGTGAAGGAACAGGCCCCACGCCCGGCCCCGCTCGTAGACGATGACGAACGGGATCGACTGGTACAGCGGGTCGGTGTCGGGTAGGTGGGGGAGGACGTCGGTGTTCCACATCTCGAGGACGCGGCCCCGCCTATCCATCCAGCCGGCCTTCTCGCCGAGCCCCAGGCACATGGCGCCGGGAGGCAAGCGCTTGGCGGCGCGGATGCGCACCGGGTGAGTGCCCGTGTCGGTGCCGGGCAGGCCGGCGAGGGGCTCCTCACGGATCGGCCCTGCCGGGTCGTCTTCGGCTATCGGGGACGGGTGACCGGCTGCGTCGACGGCGACGGCGCCGGTGCGGCGGTCCACCCGCGCGGTAAGGCGAGGCGTGGACAGAGCCCACGCCTCCCCGCCAAACGTGATCTCTACGGGAAAGCTCTCCGGCGAACCTTCCGGAGACATCAGGGCCCAGCCGATGGTGGCAGGGGGACGGGTCGAAGGGATGTAGCGCACTCGCACCACGTCGGGTGCCCAGGCGCTAACCTCGAGTTCGCCGCCGTTTGCCGTCGCAAGCACAAGCCGCCGCTCATCCTGGCGTTCCAACTCCACCGGCCCGATGAGGTAAGGTGTAGCGGCTGTGTCGTGATGATCCATCGCGTGGCTCCTTTCGTTCGGCTGCCGTTCCCAAAACCGTAAGCATTCATGAGCGGTGCTGTGCTTACGACGCCGGGCACACAGTGCTCCCTCGCTTGCCGGTGACAGCCCCTGAAACCAGCGGTCCTCGAAGCGCTGGTGAGGCGCTGGAGAGGTTGGAGATCCCACACGAGCGTGCCATCAGCCCGGCTGGATGTCAAGCATGGCCCATTGCGGTGGCGCGTGGCGCGGAGGTATGCTGGTAGGGACCGGCAGGCAGGTGGTATCCTCCTTGGCATTCGACCCTGTGGCATTCTCAGTGGTGCTAGGCATCTCGATGGTGGCCGGGTTCGTGGGGTCCCTTCTGGGCCTGGGCGGCGGGGTGATCGTCGTCCCCGTGCTTACGGCGGGGCTCGGCTATAGTATCCGCCACGTGATCGGGGCCAGCCTGGTCTCCGTCATCGCCACCTCGAGCGGTGCCGCGGTGGCTTACGTGCGGGATCGCCTGACTAACCTGCGCATCGCCATGTTCCTCGAGGTGGCGACCGCGTCGGGAGCGCTGGTGGGGGCTTACGTCTCGTCCCTGATGCCCGTCCGCGGGCTGTACCTGGTCTTTGGCGCGCTCCTGTTGTACTCGGCGTACGGCATGTTCCAGCGGCGGCACCTCGAGGGTGCGGGCAGGGTGGCTGAGAGCAGGTGGGCCCGCCGGCTGGGCCTGGAGGGGAGCTATTACGACGATGCCGGCCACAGGGTCGTCTCGTACCGCGCCGGGCGGCTGGCAGGAGGCTTTGCGGTGATGGGGGCGGCCGGCGCCCTTTCGGGGGTGCTCGGGATTGGGTCAGGGGTTTTCAAGGTGCTGGGGATGGACATGGTCATGGGGCTGCCCATCAAGGTGTCGACGGCAACCAGCAACTTCATGATCGGGGTCACCGCCGCGGCAGGCGCCGGCGTGCACTTTGCCCGGGGAAACGTGGATCCTACGCTGGCGGCGCCGGTTGCGCTGGGCGTTCTTTTGGGTGCGTGGGCGGGGAGCAAGCTGCTGCCCCGGTTGAGGGGCCGGGCGGTTCGGTACGTCTTCGTGCCGATCCTCGTCTACATGGCGGCGGAGATGCTCTGGAAGGGAATCGTGGGCACGTGAAAGGTGGACAGGCCAGGGTGCCGATAGAGCCAGTCGCCACGGCCGAACCCGTGGCTCGCCGCCGGGGGGAGGCCGCCGGCCTGGAGATGGAGGTCGTCATCAGCCGCATCCTGCAGTTAGGCGTGCTGGCGGCCGCGGCGGTCATCGGGCTCGGCGTGCTCCTCTGGATTGTGCAAGGCAACACGGGTTACCAGGCGGCGGCGTACCCGACCCGGGTCGGCGACGTCATCGCCGGCGCCCTGCAAGGCCGGCCGGCTGCTGTCATCCAGGCGGGGCTCCTGGTCTTGCTCTTGACTCCGGTCTTCCGGGTGGCAGCCTCCGTGGCAATCTTTGCCGCCCAGCGGGATCGCACGTTCACCCTGGTGACACTTGCCGTACTGGCTCTTCTGGTGGGCGGGTTTCTGCTGGGAAGGGAGCCGCAATGACGGCCGGTTCGTAGAGTTCCACGAGGGCATGGATCAGTTCCTCGTGGCTGAACGCCTGCGGGAAGTTGCCCCACTGTTTCCCCGTGGAGGGATCGTGGTGTTCGGCCATGAGCCCCAGTTCGTTGGCGCCGCGTACCAGCGCCTCGAAAAGCTTCCAGGCCGCATCCACGAGGCCCGCGCGGCGCAGCGCCCGTACCATCCAGAACCCCGCCATGTAAAAGGGCAGGTGACCGTTCGCAAACCGGTAGACGCCGCCGTCCACCACCAGTCCGCCCCGAGCCGGCGGCTGGTGCATGGCCTGAAGCGTCGACCGGACGCGTGGCGAGCGCGGGTCCACCAGCGCCCAGATGACGCCGGCGAGCACCGAGATGTCCAGGGGTTCCTGCTCGGCAGGGCCGCGGTCGGTGTAGATGCGCATCCAGGCGCCGCGTCCCTCTGACCAGGCCCGCTCGAATGCCTGCCGTGCGACGGCCTGCGCCAGGCGTTCCCAGCGGATGGCCGCATCCGGCGCCTCACCGAGACGGCGCGCCACGGCGGCGGCACTCCTGAGCCCGAGGGCAACGGCGGCCTTTCCGTAAAGCCAGTGGGCGGTAAACTCTCTCAGTTCCCAGATCCCGCTCTCTTCACGCTGCCAGTTGGCCTCGAGCCACTGCGCCGCCTTCCTCACGCCCGGCCAGGCCTCCCAAAGGAACGCCGCATCGCCGGTCAGCTTGCCGTGACCGGCGATGCCGGCCAGCACGTTGCCCTCGTTGTCAAGCTGGAGCTGATGGGCGGCAGCGTTGCCGAAGCGGATGGGACGTTCCCCGTTGGGGCCGGCAAGCTCGGGCGCCAGCATCTCGTACGGCACCCGGCCGTCCACCGTGAACAGCGGCTGTGCCCAGTGCCCGTCCGGGCCCTGCATGCGCAAGGCGAAACGATAAAAGGCCCGCGCCTCCCGGTGAAACCCGAGCCGGTCGAACGCCTGTGCCGTCCAGCTGCCGTCGCGCAGCCACACGTAGCGGTAGTCCCAGTTCTGGTCACCGCTCGGCGTGGCGGGCCAGGATGCGGTGGCGGCCGCCAGGACGGCCCCCGTCTTCGGGAAGGTCAGGGCCCGAAGCGCCAGCAGGCTGCGCTCGAGCAGCGCCCGATGGGCTGGGGAGACGGCGGGCGGCAGGGTGCCCACCTGCAGCCACTCGCGATCGGCCTCCACGGCCGTGGCCGGGGAGACCCGCACGAGCGCCCGTGCGGCGTTCCTCGCCTGCGCGACCCCTCGCCCGTAAGCCACCGCTATTCGACCGGCCGGCCACAGGCCGCCGAGCAGGGTGTGGTCGGGAGCATGGGAGCCTTCCAGGGCCGGATGGCTCCCCCTGAAGGAAAGCCGCAGGCGGCAAGCCTCCTCATCCCACCAGGAGGCCTGGGAGGCCAGCGCCTCCGAGGCGATGGGCTCCAGCACGACGGCGATGGCAGCATCTCGCGTTTCGAGCGCCAGCGGGTAGCCGAAGACGGCGTGCCAGGCGCCGCCGACCGATGCCCGCGTCAGCGCCAGCGAGAGAGCGAGCGCCATGGGCCGGGAGAGCCACACCTCCCGAACCAGCCCCGGCTGCTGCCACGGGAAGAGATCGACCAACGCCACCGCTCCCGCCTCGGTCTCAACGCGCGTGACGAGCACGTTGCTGCGCTCGTAGTACGCCTGCCGCGCGCCTGCCAGGCGTGCCGAGAAAGGGGCGGGGGGGTCGGGCGCCACGTCCAGGTAACCGCCCCGTCTCGGGTCCAGGGCCCACGCCAGCACGGGATAGCCGTCGAACCTCGGTACGCACCACCAGGTGACGGCGCCGTGGCGACCGACGATGGCCGCCGTCTCGCCGTTGCCGATGATGCCGGCATCGGCCCGCTCGGGAATGGTGGGGTCAAGGAGCTGAAGCCCGGAAAGGGTAAGGCTGCCGGTGCTTGCGTCGTCACCTGCGTTCACAGACAGCTTTCGCCGCCTCTCCACCGGACGGCATCATGAAAGGCCGGATTCCTGGAGCGAACCACAATTCTCGGGCCGAGGGCTAGATACGCAGGGGGAGCCGGGTTCCCTGCTGCCCGCCCTCGACGAGTTCCGCCAGAAGCTCGCGAAGCGCCTGCGAGTTCTCCACGTAGAAACGGGCGCGGGTCGGCCCGAACCGTACCTTGATGGTGTACGCCTCGGGCGGCATGGCGGCGAACATGTCCTCGTCGGTGGTATCGTCACCGGCGGCCAGCATGAAACCGTACACGCCGCCCCCCAGCCACCGGCCTGCCACCCGGCCCTTGTTGATGTTGGCGTCCTTCACGTCGATGGCGCGGTCGCCATCCAGTACCCCGACGTTGAGGCGTGCCGTCAGGTGCATGAGGGCGGACTTGAGTTCCCCGACGCGGACCGTGGCGAGCGAGGCGTCAACCTGCCGGTAGTGCCAGACGAGGGAGAAGTCCTTCTCCTCGACGAACGCGCCCGGCGTGTGGGCGGCAAAGCGCTCGAGAACCGGCCGGATGGCCTCCTTCCAGGCCGCGTCCGCCCTTTCGACCAGCTCCCACCGGCCCCCCGGCAAACGCATCCAGACGCCGTGCTCGGCCGCCATCCCCGCCCTCAGGTGGCCCAGCCAGCGGCCCAGCGTCCCCCGGTCCCGCCCGCTGACGAAGACGACGGTGTTGCGCGGATCCTCACACAGGGCGCCGAGGATCCGGAGGAGCTCCCGGTCAGGAAACGCGGACTCCGGCCGCCCCGCGAAGGGCACGAGCGTGCCGTCGTAGTCGAGCAGCAACAACCGCCTCGCCGCCCGGCGGTACGCCTCCACCAGGTTCCGCCTCTCCACGCCCGCCAGCCGGCGGCCGGAGAGTTCCCGCTGCGCCGCCCGTACGCTCCGCAGGCGCTGCAAGAACTCCTGCGCCCACCACTTCACGTCATAGTGCCGCAGGCGCTCCTGCATGACGCGGTTGCGTTCTTGTTGCTCTTCCTCGCTCATGGTAAGGGCCGTGAAAAGCGCCGAGGCGACCTCCTCGACATTGTTCGGGTTGACGAGCAGCGCTTCCGGAAGCTGCTTGGCCGCACCGGCCATCTCGCTGAGTATCAGCACGCCACGCCCGTCCGCCTTGCTGGCAATGAACTCCTTGGCCACCAGGTTCATCCCGTCGCGCAGCGGCGTGATCAGCGCCACGTCGGCGATCTGGTACAGGGCAGCCAGGGCGGCAAAGGGCAGGGATCGGTACAGGTAGCGGATCGGCACCCAGGCCAGCGTGCCGTACTTGCCGTTGATGCGGCTGACTCGCTCGTCCACCTCCCGTTTGAGCGCCTGGTACGCCGGCACTTCGGTGCGCGACGGAACGGCCACCATGACCATGGTGACCTTCTCCCGGTACTGCGGCTCGCGCTCCAAGAAGAGGTCGAACGCCTCCAGCCGCTGAGGGATGCCCTTGGAGTAGTCCATGCGATCCACGGAGAGAACCACCCGCGCCGGCGCCAGCTGCGCTTTCACCCTGCGGATCTGGTCCTGTACTTCGGCCAGCCTCCCGGCTTCGGCGTAGCGCTCGACGTCGATCCCCATGGGGAAGGCGTCCACCTGAACGAGCCGCCCCTGCCACGCGATCCGGCCCACGTTGTCGCTTACGCCCAGCAGACGGCGGACGCTTTCGAGGAAGTGCAGGGCGTAGTCGTACGTGTGAAAGCCGACCAGGTCCGAGCCCAACAGCCCTTCGACGATCTCCCGCCGCCACGGAAGCAAGCGGAAGACCTCGAAGGCGGGGAAGGGGATGTGCAGGAAGAAGCCGATGGCCGCATCGGGCAGCCGCGAGCGAAGCATGGCCGGAAGGAGCATCAGCTGGTAGTCGTGCACCCAGACGGTGTCGCCGCTTTCCGCCAGGTCCGCCACGGCCTCACAGAACATCTCGTTGACCTGCCGGTAGGCTTCCCACAGCGAGCGGTCGTAAACGGTGTGCTGCGGGAAGTAGTGCGCCAGGGGCCAGAGGGTGCGATTGGAGAAGCCCAGGTAGTACCGGTCGACCTCCTCCTGGCCGAGGAAGACCGGCTCGCAGTTTCGGGCCCGCAGGCGTTCCTCCACGTCGCGGCGTTCGTCAGGGGTGAGCCGTTCCCGGGCGATGCCGGGCCAGCCGACCCACACGCCCCCGCCGTCCTTGAAGTACGAGGAGAGCCCCGTGGCCAGCCCTCCAGGGCTTGCGTGCAAGCGCAGCCCGTCCTTGCGCTTCACCACGGTCACGGGCAGCCGGTTGGCAATCACGAGCAGTCGCGCCATACAAGCCCCCTTAGGTGCCCCGGGGAGGTTTCCTGCCCGCGAGGGGAAACGAGGCGAAGTAGACGGGTTCGGGGCCTGGCGAAGAACGTGCACTCACGAGTAAGTGTTACCGAACCGCGGCTGTCGCAACAGGCTGGAGATTCGGGCGATGGACCTCCAGGTGCTGGAAAAGAGTGCGGCGGATGAGTTGCAAGGCCGAACGGTGCGTTCTATACTTTTCTGAGACGGCTGCGGCATGCGGGCGGTATCCCCGGCAGATAACCGCCACTTTTATTGCGCTGTTTTAGTGCCGGTTGTCACAAATAGGGGCGGGACCTGCTCGGAGAAGGCCGGGAAGCCGGTGCCGTCAAGCTGTGGGATCTTGGGGGGCTTGCCCGGGGTGGACGCGTACGCTGCCCTTGGAATCTACCTGGCGGTGGTCCTGGTCGTCGTTCTCGGGATAAGCGCGCTGGCTGCCAGGGTCGGCGGGCGCCACCCTGATCCGGTCAAGGCCGAAGCCTACGAGAGCGGCTACCCCACACCGCCCCTGCTCGGGCGCTTTCCTGTGAAGTTTTACGTTGTCGCGATGCTCTTCGTTATCTTCGACGTGGAGACCGTCGCGTTTTACCCGTGGGCCGTCCAGATCCGTAATTTCGCAGGGTACGGGCTGGCGGTGATGGGGCTGTTTCTGCTGATCCTGGCCATCGGCGACGCGTACGTCTGGAAGAAGGGGGGATTCGAATGGAAGTAATGGGTCAACCCTTTTTCCTGACCACCGTCGACAAGTTCACCCGCTGGGCGCAGCGCTCCTCGATCTGGCCCATGACCTTTGGGCTTGCCTGCTGCGCCATCGAGATGATGAACCTGGTGGGGCCGCGCTACGACGCCTCGCGATTCGGTGCGGAGGTGTTCCGGGCGTCGCCCCGGCAGGCCGACCTCATGATCGTCTCGGGGCGGGTTTCCCATAAGATGGCCCCCGTGATCCGCCGCCTGTACGCGCAGATGCCGGAGCCCAAGTGGGTCATCGCGATGGGCGCGTGCGCGTCCAGTGGCGGCATCTTCGACAATTACGCCATCGTCCAGGGAGTTGACGAAATCATCCCGGTGGACGTGTACGTGCCCGGGTGCCCGCCGACCCCTGAGGCGGTGCTCGACGCCATTATCAAGCTCCAGCAGCGTATCCAAACCACCGATCGGAAGGCGGGCGTGCGCCCTTGGCGGACGGCGTGATGGCCCCGCAGCAGGACCGGCCGGCAGGCGGCGCCGCCGCCCGGCTCCCCTTCGAAATGGCAGAGAAAGTCGCCTCCGCATTCGGGGACGACGTGGAAGTCTACCCCGCTTCTTTTGACATGCCGGTTGTGAAAGTGCGGCCAGGCGCGCTCCGGGCGGTGGCGCAGTTCCTCAAGGATGAGGGCTACGCTATGCTGCTGGACGTCGGCGGCGTGGACTACCTGGGGCGGCGGCCGGCCGAGGAACGCTACGAGGTGGTCTACCACCTGCTTGATCTCCAGCGGCTCCGTCGCATCCGGCTGCGCGTCGCCTTGCCCGAGTCAAACCCGGAGGTTCCGAGCCTGAGCGACCTGTGGCCTTCGGCCAACTGGGCCGAACGGGAGGTCTTTGACCTGTTCGGGGTGCGCTTCACGGGCCATCCGAAGTTGGAGCGGATCCTGATGCCGGACGGCTGGCAGGGCCACCCGCTGCGCAAGGATTACCCCCTGCGCGGACCCGCTCGCAGCGGCCGGCCGCAGGCCCTGCAGGGTCGATTCTTCCCGCTGCGGCTCGACTCGGCTGCGGCGCCGGGAGATCAGGCCCCGTCGCGGCCTGGCGGCGGCTCCGCCGTGCGGGCAGACGGCAGGGAGAGCAAGAAGGATGGTCGGGCATGAGCGGCCAGATGTGGGCCGACGAACTGCAGCAGGAGCGCATGACGGTAAGCGTTGGGCCCCACCACCCCAGCACCCACGGGGTGCTGCGGCTGATCCTGGAGCTCGACGGCGAGAACGTTGCGAAGGCCGAGGCGGAGATCGGCTTCCTTCACACGGGCATTGAGAAGTCCGCCGAGAACCTCACCTGGCAGCAGGCCATTACGGTCATCGACCGGATGGACTACCTGTCGCCTCTCTCCAACAACCTGGGCTACGTGCTGGCGGTCGAGAAGCTCCTGCAGATCGAGGCGCCCCGGCGGGTGCAGTACATCCGGGTGCTCCTGACGGAGCTGCAGCGCATCGCCAGCCACTGCGTCTGGCTTGGCACCCACGCCCTTGACCTGGGTGCCCAGAGCATCTTCTTTTACGCCTTCGATTTGCGCGAGGGGATCCTCGACATCCTGGAAGAGGCCTCGGGCGCCCGCATGAACCCGAGCTACTTCCGCATCGGTGGCCTGGCGCGGGACGTTCCGCCCAGCTTTGCCCGCATGGTGGACGCTTATTTGCGCGAGTTCCCGAAGCGCATGGCCCAGCTTCGCAGCATCCTCGACGAAAACCCTGTCTGGCTCGCCCGCGTCCGCCGGGTTGGGGCTATTTCCCCGGAAAAGGCCATCGCCTGGGGACTGACGGGGCCGAACCTGCGCGCCACGGGTGTGCCGTACGACGTTCGAAAGGCCTTCCCATACAGCGGCTACCAGGAGTTCCAGTTCGAGGTGCCGGTCGGGGAGCACGGCGACGTCTGGGACCGTTACGTGGTTCGCATGGCCGAGATGGAGCAGAGCGCCAGCATTGCCCGGCAGGCTCTCGACGGACTTCCTGAGGGCCCGTGGCGTGTCGAGGACCGCAAGCTGGTGCTGCCTCCCAAGGAGGAGGTCAAGCGCAGCATGGAGGCTCTCATCCACCACTTCAAGCTGGTCTCCTACGGCTTCGACGTGCCGGCCGGCGAGGTCTACCAGGCGGTGGAAAGCCCCCGGGGGGAGATCGGCTTCTACGTGGTTTCGGATGGCGGCAACCGGCCGCTCCGGGTGAGGGTGCGTCCGCCGTCCTTCTACAACACCCAGGCGCTGCCGGCGATCCTCGAGGGCCACCTGATCGCCGACATGGTGGCCATCATCGCCAGCATCGACCCCGTCTTCGGAGAGGTGGACCGGTGACAAGGGCATGAAGCCGAAGTGGTCCGAGCGGCACGAGACCGTCAACGAGATCCTGAGCCGCTACCCGGAGAAGCGGTCCGCGATCATGCCGCTCTTGCACCTCGCCCAGGAGGAGCGGGGGTACATCGGCCGGGACGACATCCAGGCCGTTGCCGAGATCCTGGAACTCAGCCCGGCGCAGGTCGAGTCGGTCGCGTCCTTCTACGCCCTTTACCTGCGCCGCCCGGCGGGGCGCTACACCCTGACGGTCTGCTCCAATTTGCCCTGCACGCTGGGGGGAGCGGGGCGGCTCGTCGAGCACCTGGAAAAACGGCTCGGCGTGCGTGCCGGGGAGACGACCGAGGACGGGCTGTTTACGCTTCGCCTGACGGGCGAGTGCCTGGCCGCGTGCGATCAAGCGCCCGTGCTGCAGGTGAACGGGTATTACATCCACAAGGCCGTGCCCGAGCGCGTGGACCGGGTCATCGACGCGCTGAAAGAGGGCGTGCCCATTGCCGAGCTGGCCGACCGGGCCCGGTTGCCGCACGAGGAGGAGCACTCCGATGGCGGCCGCGTTTGAGCCGGTCCTGACCGCCGGCATCGGGAAGCTCGCCCTCGAGTCCATCGAGGTCTATGAGGCGCAGGGCGGCTACGGGGCGCTGCGCAAGGCCGTACGGCAGATGACCCCCCAGGACGTCCAGAAGGAGGTCACCGACTCGAACCTCCGGGGGCGGGGCGGCGCCGGCTTTCCCACGGGCAAGAAGTGGAGCTTCCTGCCGAACGACGGCAGGCCCCGGTATCTCGTCTGCAACGCGGACGAAAGCGAGCCGGGCACGTTCAAGGACCGGCTGCTCCTCGAACGCAACCCGCACCTGATCATCGAGGCCATCATGCTGGCCGGCTACGCCATCGGCGCCGCGCGGGCGTTCATCTACGTGCGGGGCGAGTTCGTCCAGGCGTACGAGGTGCTGACCCGCGCGCTCGCGCAGGCCAGGCAGCGCAGGTACGTCGGGCAGCGGGTGCTCGGGTCGGACTTTTCGCTGGAGATCGCCATCCACCGCGGCGCCGGCGCTTACATCTGCGGCGAGGAGACGGGGCTCCTGAGTTCGCTGGAGGGCCGCCGGGGGGAGCCGCGGATCCGGCCGCCGTTCCCGGCGACCGCAGGCCTGTACGGGATGCCGACGGTCGTCAACAACGTGGAGACGCTGGCGTGCATTCCGCCCATCATCAGCCGCGGGGCGCAGTGGTTCGCCTCGATCGGCAGCCCGAAGAGCCCCGGGCCCAAGATCTTCTCAGTGAGCGGGCGCGTGCGGCGGCCGGGCAACTACGAGTTGCCGCTGGGGACGCCGCTCAGGGAGATCCTCTTCGAGCACGCAGGAGGCCTGGAGCCGGGGCGCCGGCTCAAGGCGGTGCTGCCCGGCGGCGGGTCGTCGCCGTTGCTCACCGAAGCGCACCTGGACGTGCCCATGGACTTTGACTCGGTCGCACAGGCGGGTTCGATGCTGGGTTCAGCCGGGGTCATCGTGCTGGACGACCGGGACTGCATCGTGCGGGCGGCCCGGGTGCTGGCGGAGTTCTACGCGCACGAGTCGTGCGGCCAGTGCACCCCGTGCCGCGAAGGGCTCCACTGGGCGGCCGTGATCCTGCGGCGGATCGAGGAGGGCGGCGGGCGGCCAGACGACATCGACGTGCTGAAGAGCCTGCCGGGGCACATCGCGGGCCGCACGATCTGCCCGCTGGCGGACGCGGGGGTGGGCTTCCTGAACTCGAGCCTCAAGCACTTTGCGGACGAATACCGCGCTCACGTGACCGTGGGCCGCTGCGCACAGGAGGCTTACGTGGCATGAGCGACGCCGCTGCTTCCGAGGCGCAGGTCACCGTCACCATCGACGGCCGCACGGTGCGGGTGCCGAAGGGCACGCTCGTGGTGGAGGCGGCGCGCCAGGCGGGCATCCACATCCCGGTCTTCTGCTACCACCCGAAGCTGAAGCCGGCCGGCGTGTGCCGCATGTGCCTGGTCAAGGTCGAGAAGATGCCGAAGCTGGTGCCGGCGTGCACCACGCCGGTTACCGACGGCATGGTGGTGGACACCCGCGACCCCGAGGTCCAGGAGGTCCAGAAGGGCATCCTGGAGTTCCTGCTCATCAACCACCCGCTGGACTGTCCGGTCTGCGACAAGGGCGGCGAGTGCGAACTCCAGGATATGACGTTCAACTACGGGCCGGCGACGAGCCGGCTGGCCGACGCCAAGGTGCGCCGCCGCAAGGCGGTGGAACTCGGGCCGTTCATCGTGCTGGACGAGGAGCGGTGCATCCTTTGCCGGAGGTGCGTGCGCTTCGACGACGAGGTGGCGACGGAAGCGCAGCTCGTCATCGGCGAACGCGCCGTCGACTCGGTGGTCACCACCGCCGGCGGGCAGCCTTACGCTCACTACTTCACCGGAAACGCCGCCGAGCTATGCCCGGTGGGCGCGCTTACGTCCGCACCCTACCGTTTCCGGGCACGGCCGTGGGACGTGAGCCCGGTCGCATCGTTTTGCACCCTGTGCCCGATCCACTGCCCGGTGCGGCTCGACTTCCGGCACGGGCGCCTGATGCGGGTGGTGTCACAGGGGGCGCCGGAGGAGAACACCTTCGGCACTCGCGGGTTGATGGCGGCGTACCACACGCCCTCCGAGGACGTGCCGGGGGCCCGGGGCATGGGGTGGCTGTGCGACCGGGGGCGGTTCAACTACCAGTACGTGCAGTCGCCGCAGCGCGTGGCGCAGCCGCTGGCCGGGCGGGGGGCGCTGAAGGAGCTGGCCGGATGGGACGAGGCGCTCCAGAGGCTCGAGCAGGCCATCCGGCGGGCGGTGGCCGAGCACGGGCCGGGCAGCGTCGGCATCATCGGCGGCGGAGCGCTGCTGGCCGAGGAGGCGGCTCGCTTACGGCGGCTGGCCGAGGCCATCGGGACGCCCAACCGGGACCACCGGGTGGCGGATCAGGCCGTTGCGTCGCTCGCCACGCCGTCCGGGCGCAGCGGGCGGGTGGCTGACCTGGATCGGGCCGATGTCATCGTGCTGGTGGGCCAGCCTCTCGTCGAACAGGCGCCGGTGCTGGACCTGGCAGTTCGCAGGGCTGGCGCGGAAGGCAGGGCGGCCATCTTCGCGGTCGGGCCGGTGCGACCGCGCTACCGGGGCCGGGTGCGCTACGTACCGGCCGCAGGGTTCGACATGGCGGCCGCGCTGCGGGAGATAGCGCAAGACGTCGCGGCCGCGGTGGCCGGCGTCAAGGGCGCCCGGTCGTTCATCGTGTGGGACGGCCGGGGCGCGTGGGATGGCTCGGCGGCGGCTGTGGGCGAGACGGTTCTGGAGCTTGCCGGGGCGCTGGAGCACGGCGGCTCGGAGGTTCACATCCTGGTGCCGGGAGCGCAGGCCCAGAGCCGCGCGGCGGAGGCGGCCGGGATGTTGCCTGGCCCAGGGGGGCTCGACACGGCGGGCATGCTCAAGTTGTCCGCCGAAGGCCGCATGCAGGTGCTGTACCTCGTCGGGGTCAATCTGCTGGAGACCTTTCCCGACCGGGCGCTCGTCGAGGCGGCGCTTTCGAGGACGCCGTTCGTGGCGGTGCAGGACCTGTTCGTGACGGAAACGGCCCGGGCGGCGGACCTGGTGCTGCCTGCGGTGCCGTCCATCATGCGATCCGGGACCCTGGTGGACATAGACGGCCAGACCCATCGCCTGGAGGCCGTTCTGCCGCCCGACGGTGCGGGCCGACCCGACGGGGAGATCCTGGCGGATCTGCTACGCCGGCTGGGCGCGGATGGGCACGACAGGAGCATGCCGCCACCGTCCGAGGCGGTGGCCGCGCTCTCGCCCGCCGAAGCCCGGCGGATCTGGGGTGTGGCGAACGGACCGGTGATGGCGCACCCGGCGGCGGCGCTGCGGGTTGTGCCGCTCGTGCGGCTGTACGGCGGAGGCGGCACCGTGGAGTTTGACCCCGTCTTCCGCAAGCACCGGGAGCCCGTGGCGGTCTGGCTCAATCCGGCCGATGCAGAGCGCCTGGGAGTTCGCCAGGGGGACGAGGTCGAGGTGCGGACGGCCCACGGGGAGATCCGGGCGGCCGCGCGCATCGAGGCATCGATTTGCGAGGGTAGCCTTGGCGTGCCGGTGGGCGCCGCCGGAGGTTCGGCCTGGCAGCTCACCGCCCTGTCGAATCCGTACCCGGCAGTGCTTGCGCTTGAGGTTCGCACCCCCGAGGTGGTGGGCTAAACGGCCGTGGATGGACTTCTCTGGGTCCTGGGCGCCGCCGTCAAGTCGCTGGTGCTGGTGCTGCTGCTCCTGGGCGCCTTTGCCTATCTCATGCTCTTTGAGCGCAAGATACTGGGCTACTTCCAGATGCGGCTGGGGCCCAACCGGGCCGGGCCCTGGGGCCTGCTGCAGCCCGTGGCCGACGGCGTGAAGGCGCTCTTGAAGGAGGACGTCATACCGGCCGAAGCCGACCGGGTCGTCTACCTGGGGGCTCCGGTGATCAGCCTCGTCATGGCACTGGCCGCCTACGCGGTGATCCCCATCGGGCCGCCCGTGACGGTGGCGGGGCGCACGATTCCCCTGAGCATCGCTGATCCGGGCGCCGGCATTCTGGTACTGCTCGCCTTCAGCTCTCTGGGCGTTTACGGGGTGTCGCTCGGCGGGTGGGCGTCGCAGAGCAAGTACGCGCTGCTCGGGGGCCTCCGAGCAAGCGCCCAGCTCATCAGCTACGAGATCGCCATGGCCATGAACCTGCTGGCCGTGCTGGTGATGGCTGGTTCGGTACGCCTCTCCGACATCGTGGCGGCGCAGGGGCCGCTGCCGTTTGCCCTTGTTCAGCCCGTCGGCTTCCTCATCTATCTGGTATGTGCCGCGGCGGAGACGGCGCGCACACCCTTCGACCTGCCCGAGGCGGAGACGGAGTTGGTGGCCGGCTACCACACGGAGTACAGCGGGCTGCGGATGGCCATGTTCGTCATGGCCGAGTACGTGAACCTCATCACACAGTCAAGCCTCATCACGCTTCTGTACCTGGGCGGTTGGGCGGGGCCCGCGTTCCTGCCGCCGGTGGCGTGGTTCCTGAGCAAGGTGACAGCGGTGCTGTTCTTCTTCATCTGGATCCGGGCGACGCTTCCCAGGCTCCGCTACGACCAGCTGATGGCGCTGGGATGGAAGGTGCTGTTGCCGCTGTCGGTCGCCAATTTGGTGGTCTACGCCGCCTGGGCGGCGCTGGCAGCGTGAGTGTGAGCCGCGGCCTCGTGGGGGGAGTCGTAAGACGATGTCCGCTCTAAAGGGAATCGTCAAGGGCATGGCGACCACCATGCGCATCCTGCTGGAGCGCAAGCACACCATCCAGTACCCGGACCGGCGCCGGGCCCGGAGCTCGCGCTTCCGGGGCCGGCACGAACTGCGGCGCTATGAAAACGGCATGGAGATGTGCGTGGGGTGTGAACTCTGCCAGGTGGCGTGCCCGGCCAACGCCATCACGGTGTACGCGGCCGAGAACGACCCGAACGCCCCCCACTCGCCCGGCGAGCGGTACGCCTTCCGGTACGAGATCGACATGCTCCGGTGCATCTACTGCGGGCTTTGCGAGGAGGCCTGCCCGACGGAGGCGCTGCACCTGACGCAGGAGTACGAGATGGCCGCCTTCTCGCGGGGGGCTTTGGTGTACGGCCGCGACATCCTGGTCTCCCGGGAGCCGAGCGCGTTTGCGATCCCGGAGGAAGTGTACCCGCCGTTCAAAGGGCGCCGTCCGCTCGTCGAGGGTGAAGAGCGCCCGGAGCGCGAGGCGGAAGAACGGCCGGCGGTGCCGGCGCAGCGGGCGGTGGACGCATGACGCTTCTCTTCCTGGCAGCTTCGGCGGTGGCCGTTGCGGGCGCCATGGGCGTGGTGGTGGCGGCGACGCCGGTGCATGGGGTACTGGCGATGCTGGTCAACTTCGCGGGACTTTCGGCGCTTTTCCTGTCGCTCAACGCCGAGTTCCTGGCCGTCGCCCAGATCATTATCTACGCCGGCGCCGTCATGGTGCTCTTCTTGTTCGTCATCTCGCTGTTGAGCGCCCGAAAGCGCCCGGCCGAGGACCCTTACGACCGGCTCAGGAGCCAGCTTCCCATGGCGGTCGGGGCGGTAGCCGTGCTGATCGCGGGGCTCCTCGTGGCCGTTCTGGGTCCCGGGTTGGCGGCGGGGCCGGGGTTGCCGTCGTGGCAGGCAGCGCCTGAGGAATTCGGCAGCGTTACGGAGTTCGGGCGCGTGCTGCTCGAGGGGTTCCCGTTCGAACTGGAAGTGGTGGGCCTCATCCTGCTGGTGGCCATGGTGGGCGTCATGGTCATCGTGGGGCAGCGGGCGGAGCGGCCGCAGGTGGACGTCGTGGCTGAAGAGCCCGTTGCGGGCCGTGAGACTGCGGCAGCAGGGTTGGAAGCGGCGGCCGGCGGCACAGACGCCGGACGGCAGGCCGTGGCGGGAGCCGCTGGAGGAGGCCGGAGGTGGCGGTGACGATGCCGGGTGCACCCCTCGAAGCTTACGTGGCCGTGGCGGGCATCCTGTTCGGTATTGGCGCCCTTGGCGTGATGGTACGGCGTTCGCCGCTCGCCATGCTCATGTCCGTGGAGGTCATGTGGGGGGCGGCGAGCCTGGCGTTCATCGCCTTTGCCCGCCGGTACCTGGACATGTCGGGGCACGTGCTGGCGTTTCTCGTGATGACCGTGGCTGCCGCCGAGGTGGCCATCGGGCTTGCGCTGGTCGTGCTCATCTTCCGCCCGCGCGAGAAAGTGGACGCGGACGAAATACGAGAGCTTTCCGGCTAGCGGAGTTCAGGGAGGCGACCACGGCGCGTGCCGACGGACGTTCAAGCGGTGACGGAAGCGGTGCAGATGGCTGCTAGCTTCGTTGAGAGCCCCTGGCTGTTGTTGATCATCCTCGCGCCCGTGCTGGGCGCGCTGACCATCACGCTCGGCAGGCGGCGGATGGCTTCGCGCACGGTGGCCTGGGTCGGCGTGGGCGCGGCGGGGCTGGCCTTTGTGGCGGCGGTAGGGGCGCTTGTCACACACCTCGGACAGCAGGCGGGCGGCGAAGGGTACGCGGGCCTGTTGTTCAGGCTCTGGCCGTTCTGGCAGGCCGCGGCTGTGCCGGGTGCGAAGGCGGGCGGCGCGCCTTTTGGCATCGAGCTCTCGCTCCTGGGTGACGGGCTGTCGCTGTGGTTTGCCCTTGTCGTGACCGGGGTCGGCTTCCTCATCCACGTTTACTCGGTGGGCTACATGGCCGGTGATGCGGGCTTTGCCCGGTACTTCGCCGAACTTAACTACTTCATCTTCGCCATGAGCCTGCTCGTGCTGAGCGACGGCCTTGTCGGCATGATCATCGGGTGGGCCAATGTCGGGCTGGCCTCGTACCTGTTGATCGGCTTCTGGTATCACCGGGCAGACGCCCGGGCTGCGTCGACCAAGGCGTTCCTCGTAACCTTCGCGGGTGAGCTCGGCATCGTGCTGGGAACCGCCTTGCTCTGGAGAGAGACCGGCACCGTTCGCTTCTATGAGCTGTTCGAACGCCTCGGGGGCCTGAGCGAAGGGGCGCTGACGGTTGCGGGGTTGCTGCTTTTGTGGGGTGCGGCCGCCAAGTCGGCGCAGCTTCCGCTGCACGTCTGGCTTCCGGACGCCATGGCGGGCCCGACCCCGGTGAGCGCCCTGATCCACGCGGCCACGATGGTGACGGCGGGTGTTTACCTGACCGCGCGGATGTACCCGGTGTACGCGGCCGCTCCGGCGGCGGGGGCTGCGGTGGCCTGGGTCGGGGGGCTTTCGGCCCTGTTCGGCGCTCTGGTTGCGTGCGGGCAGACCGACATCAAGCGGGTGCTGGCCTACTCCACCATGAGCCAGATCGGGTACATGATCCTGGGCGTCGGGCTGCAGGCCGAGGCGGCGGGCGTCTTTCACTTCTACAACCAGGCCTTCTTCAAGGCGCTGCTCTTCCTGGCCGCGGGTCTTGTCATCCACCACCTGGGCGGTGAGCAGGACATGCTCCGCATGGGCGGCCTCGGGCGGGCGCTGAAGCTTGCGTACGCGGCCTATGCGGTGGGTGCGCTGGCCATGGTGGGGGTGCCGCCGTTTTCGGGCTTCTACAGCAAGGAGGCCATCATTGAGGCCGCCTGGGAGCGCGGGGCGTACGGGCTGTGGGCCATGGCCGCAGCGGGCACCGGCCTTACGGCGTTTTACTCGGTGCGCATGCTGGCGCTGATCTTCGCGGGGCCCGAAGGAGAAGCCGTGCGGCAGCAGGCGGCCGGCGCGGCCGGGCACGCCTCCTACGCCGCGCAACTGCCCGGTGAGATCGGGGAGCGGGCGGCGCAGCAGGCCATGAGCCTGCCCGTCGCGGTGCTGGCCGTGCTCGCCACCGTAGCCGGGTGGGTCTGGGTACCGGGTCGCACCGGGTGGGCGGTGGAAGTCCTGGGCCCGGTCTTCGAGCGCTTCCGCGGGGCGCTCGAGGTGGACGCGGCGGCCGAAGCGGCCCATGCTCCCGCTCTCGTGGCGTGGATGCCGCTGCTGCTGGCGGCGGTGGGCGCTTTCGCGGCCTGGTATCTGTATGGCCCGGCCCGGGGGCCCGCCGGTTGCAGGCGACCGGCTCCTGCCCGGGTGGCGGCGGCGTGGGGCGCCGGGCTCTACATCGACGCCACGCTGCGGCGCATCCTGGTGGACCCGGCCGTGCGCGCAGCGGCGTGGGTTGACCGGCACGTCGAAGCGAGCAGCATTGACGGGGGCGTCAACGGTGTGGCCGAGCTTGCCGCGCACATGAGCGCCATACTGGGGAGAGCGCAGAGCGGGTTCATGCGCCGTTACGTCCTGATGCTGCTGGGCGCCGCGGCCGTCCTGCTCATATGGGTGGTGGTTTCGGTTTGACGGCCATGGGTGTGAGCCAGATCTTTCCATCCCCCGCGGCGCCCGCCGTGGTGCTGGCCGCAGGCGCGCTGGTGGTGATGGTGGCCGAGCTCGCCGGGCGGGGGCCGTGGAGGGCGAAAGGCGTGGTGGCGCTCGGGGTGCTTGCCCTGGCGGTGGCTGCCTTGAGCCTGGTTATCCCGGGCACCCCGGTACCGGTGCAGGGGCCGCCGGAGGGCGCACCCGTCTGGGCGCAGCCAAGCGGGGCGCGGCTAGCCACGGACGGGCTCAGCACGATCACATACGGGGTGGTGCTGGTCGCCGCGCTCTTGAGCCTGGCCATTTCGGCTCCGGCGCTTGACTCGGACGAGCCGGCCGCCTTCGTTGCCCTCTTGCTGCTGGCGGCGGCCGGTATGGGCCTGCTGGGCAGCGCCCAAACGCTGGCCGGCGTCTTCCTCGGGCTCGAACTGTTGTCGCTCAGCCTGTACGCGCTGGTGGCGTACCACCGCCAGAACCCGCAGGCCCGGGAGGCGGCGTTCAAGTACCTGCTGCTGGGTTCGGTCGCGTCGGCGCTGCTTCTGTTCGGCATTGCAATGGTGTACGGGTCCGCGGGCAGCCTGTCGCTTGACCGGATTGCGGCAAGCGGCGCCGAACTGGGCGACTCCCGGCTGTTCGTGGGCGGTTTCCTGCTGATGCTGGTGGGCGTTGGTTTCAAGCTGGCGCTGGCCCCGTTCCACGCCTGGGCCCCGGATGCTTATCAGGGGGCGGGGCTTGGCGTCACGGCCTTCATGTCGGTTGCCACCAAGGCGGCGGCGTTTGCGGCTCTGCTCCGGGTGGCGATGGCCGCACCCGAGGCGGCGCAGGGCGTGCTGTGGCTTCTCGCCGCCCTCAGCATGGCCGTGGGCAGCCTGGGAGCACTGCGGCAAGCGGAGCTTCGCCGCCTGATGGCCTACTCCGGGATCGCCAACGCGGGCTACCTGATGATTGCCCTGCCCCACTTCACGCAGGGCGGCATAGAGGCCGCGCTCTTCTACCTCGGTTCGTACGCCCTGATGAACCTGGGCGTCTTCGTCGCGGCCGCCATGCTGCAGCCGGGCCCGCGGCGAAGCTACCTCCTCGAGGGTTTCGAGGGCGCCACGGCCCGCGACCCGCTGGCCGGCTGGGTCATGGTGGTCTTCCTGCTCGCGCTGGTCGGCATGCCGCTGACGGGCGGGTTCGTGGGAAAGGTGCTGCTGGTTGGATCGGCCGTGCGTGAGGGAGCTTCGTGGCTGGCGTTCTTTCTGGCGGCTTCCACGGCTATCCTGGCGTATCCCTACCTGAAGCTGGTGGAGCGGATCGTCCGGCAGCGCCGCAAAGGCGTCAGCGCCGATGGAATGGCGCCGGCCGGCGGGCTTGCGGGGGGCACAGGACATGCCAGGGCTGCGGCGCCATACCGCCGCGTGCTGGGCGTGGCTGCCGCCGCTGCGGCAGTCGCGGTGGTGGTGCTTGGGGTGTGGCCCGAGCCCCTGCTCCGGCTGGCGCGCCTCGCCCTGATCCCGCTGGGATGACCTGTTCAGGGCAGCCCCAGGTACGGCCAGATCCACGCAAGGATCGGGGCTACTGCCAGCGCCGGCAGCAAATTGCCGGTGGCGATCCGCGTCGCGCCCACCATGTTGAGGCCGATGGCCACGATGAGCAGGCCGCCTGAGGCGCTGAGGGCCGCCAGCGTCGCCGGGCCGAAGGAGCGCCCCAGGTAGGCGCCCGCCAGCGTCAGGGCTCCCTGGTAGGCAAAGACGCTTCCGGCCGAGAGGTATACCCCCGGTCCCATGGTGGCGGCCAGCGCCGCTGACGCAATGCCGTCCATGACCGACTTGGTGAGGAGCAGCCGGGAATCGCCGAACATGCCGTCGCTGAGGCTCCCCACGACGGCCATGGGGCCGACGGCGAACAGCAGGCTCGAGGCCACGAAGGCCCTGGCGAACTCCCCGTCCTCACGTCCGAATCGCCGTTCGAAGGCCTTGCGGGCCCGTTCCCCCAGGGACTCAAGGCGCGCCTCGATCCGCCAGCGTTCCCCCAGATACCCTCCCAACGCCATGCTCAACAGCACCAGCAGAACCGAGGCTCGGGGGCTTTCTGACACCATCCAGCGGTAAGCCATCTCGAAGCCGATGAACAAGGTCGCAAGCCCCAGCCCCTGTATGACGGTGACCGCCGCTGCGTTGGAGGCGCGGCTTCTGACCAGCATGCCGATGGTGCTGCCCGCGAGGATGGCCGCGGTGTTTACAAGGGTGCCGGTCACGCGACTTGAGTGCCTCCTGCCTCTGGAGGGCTTCCTTCACGGGAGACGAAAAAGGGAGCCAACGGGCAACACCGGCACGATTCGCCACAAGTCGTTGGGTTCCTCGGGGGGCCCCGGCCACGATCAGGAAGGTTGCGGTTACCGGCGGCACAGGCTTTGTCGGGCGGGCGGTGGTGCGGGCCCTCATGCGGCACGGCCTGGACGTCGCACTGCTCCGGCGGCCCGGCCGGGAGCACCAGCGCCCCCGGGATGCCAACCGCCTGCTGGCCGAGCTGGCAAAGGCCGGCGGGCGCGTCATCGACGGCGACCTGGCGGACATGGGCGCCCTATCCGAACTGGTTGCCGGCGCCGACACCGTGGTGCACCTGGTGGGCATTATCCGGGAAGCGCCCAGGCGGCGCATCACCTTCGACGAGGTGGTGGTGGAAGGAACGCGCCGCGTGGCGGGCGCGGCGCGGTCGGCCGGGATTGCCCGGTTCATTCTCATGAGCGCGCTGGGTGCCAACCCCGCCGACCCCCTCCCGTACCCCCGCACCAAGGGCGAAGCGGAGCAGATCGTGCGGCGGCATGGCTTTGTGGATACCGTCATCTTTCGCCCCTCCGTCATCTACGGCCCCGGAGACGGCTTCGTGAGCCTGCTTGCCGGCATGCTGCGCCGGTTTCCGGTCTTGCCCATCTTTGGCGACGGGTCGTACCAGCTTCAGCCCGTACCGGTGTGGGTGATGGCCCAGGCCGTGGCCCAGGCCTCGGCGGCCCCGCTGCCGGCAGCGCCCGCCGGGCCGGTCGTGCGCGTGATCGACGTCGGCGGCGCCGACCGCATGACCTACCAGGATCTGGTGCGTGCGGTAGCCGAGCGCATCGGGGTGAGACCGCGCCTTTTCCACGTTCCCATGGGCTTGAGCCGCTTCGTCGCGGGCGTCGGGGAGAGGGTGCCGGGCTTCCCGCTCGCCCGCCAGCAGCTCGAACTCCTGGTCAGGGGCAGCACGGGCGACGTGGAACCCTTCTACCGGGAGTTCAACGTACCCCGGCTGGCGTTCCGGGAAGGCATTTGGGCTTATGAACTCTAAACTCATTAGGGAATGCGATCCGTCTGCACCGGAGGAGGTTAAGTAGCATTGAAACACAGGGTAACATTGATTCCAGGCGACGGGACGGGCCCTGAACTGGCCGAGGCGGCACGGCGGGTCATTGAGGCCACCGGGGTGGCCATCGAGTGGGAGGTCGTCGATGCCGGCGTCGACGTGATGGAGCGGTACGGCACGCCGCTGCCGCAGGGCGTGCTCGACTCGGTGCGCCGCAACAGGGTTGCGCTGAAGGGGCCCATCACCACCCCCATCGGCACCGGCTTTCGCAGCGTCAACGTGGCGCTTCGCCAGGAGCTCGGGCTTTACGCCTGCGTGCGGCCCTGCAAGCTGTACAAGGGCGTGCGCTCGCCGTACCAGCAGGTAGACCTGGTGATCATCCGGGAGAACACCGAGGACCTCTACGCCGGCGTGGAGTTCGACCTGGGAACGCCCGAAGCGAAGCAGGTCATCGCCATGGGCAAGGGGAAGATCGCGCCGGATTCCGCCATCTCCATCAAGCCCATCTCGGAGAGCGCGTCGCGGCGGATCGTGCGCTACGCGTTCGAGTATGCCGTGAATAACGCCCGCCGCAAGGTGACCGCGGTGACCAAGGCCAACATCATGAAGTTCACCGACGGGCTCTTCTTCCGGGTTGCCCGGGAGGTGGCCAGGGAGTACGAGGGGCGCATCGAGTACGAGGAACGGCTCATCGACAACATGTGCATGCAGCTCGTGCAAAAGCCGGAGCTCTACGACGTGCTGGTGCTGCCCAATCTGTACGGCGACATCGTCTCGGACCTCGCGGCGGGGCTTGTCGGGGGGCTTGGCGTTGCGCCCGGCGCCAACATTGGCGACGACTATGCGGTCTTTGAGGCTATCCACGGGTCGGCGCCCAAATACAAGGGCCTCAACAAGGTAAACCCCACGGCTCTGATCCTGTCCGGCATGCTGATGCTGCGCTACCTGGGCGAGGAGGATGCCGCAAACAGGCTCGAGCGCGCCGTCGCCCACGTCATCGCCGAGGGCCGCTACGTCACCTACGACATGAAGCCCGATCGGGACGACCCGACGGCCGTCGGGACGAAGGAGATGGCCGACGCCATCATCGCCGCCCTGAAAGCGGGTGTGTGAAGGGAGAGTGGTGGCGGGCATGGAGGTGCGTTTCTGGGGGCACGCGTTCGTGGAGGTGAGCGGTCCGGGGGGATCCGTGCTGATCGATCCCTTCATCACGGGTAACCGCCTGGCGCAGCAAGCGGGGGCGAAACCCGAAAACTTCCGGCCAAAGGCCATCCTGATCACGCACGGGCACGGCGACCACCTGGGCGACGCCCTCACCATCGCCAGGGCCAGCGGCGCGACCATCGTGGCACCCTTCGAGCTTGCCACGTACTGCAAGCAGCACGGTGCCAGCGCCCACGACATGCATATCGGCGGCAGCCACACCTTCGACTGGGGGTGGGTGAAGCTGACGCCGGCGTGGCACGGTTCAGCGGTGGTGGACGGCGGGCGCATCACTTACACGGGCAACCCCTGTGGGTTCCTGGTCAAGGCGGGCGGCAAGACGGTGTACCACGCCGGCGACACGGCGCTGTTCGGGGACATGGCGCTCATCGGGCAGCGCCACCCTATCGATGTCGCATTCCTGCCCATCGGCGACAACTACACGATGGGGCCGGACGACGCGGTGCATGCCGTCTCCCTTCTGCGGCCCAAGACGGTGGTGCCCATGCACTACCAGACCTTCGACGTGATCAACCAGGATCCGCAGGCGTTCGCCGCCCAGGTGCAAGAGATGGGCGTCAAGGTCAGGGTGCTGAAGCCCGGCGAAAAGATGCAGCTTAACTGAGGGCGTTGCTGTACCAGCGCCAGGCCGCCTGCCGCAAGGGGG
>JBFMCJ010000006.1 GCA_040754675.1 Bacillota bacterium | reverse complement strand
CTCTAACCGCATCTTCCTCTGGCTCCCCTTCGGACGGTACCGCGTCAGTGAACGAACTTGTGGGACGCACTACTAGTTTCGGAGATGCCGCTTCAGAGTGAGGCAAGAGCCGCAGGAAATGTCGCATCATGAACCGTCCGGGTCTAGGAACGGTGCTGCGCCAGCCACTCGATGAGGTCGATCTTGGAGATGATGCCGAGCACGGCCCCGCGGTCCACGACGACCGCCGCCGTTGCGTGGGCCAGTGCTGCCAGCCCCGCCTCCACGGGGTCGTCTGGGTGCACCACCGGCGGGGAGACCTCGGTCACACGCGCCGCCCGGTCGGTGGGGCGGATGTCGCCCGACGCCAGGCGCTCCAGGAGCGTGGTCTCGTCAACCATGCCGACGAGTTCGCCGCGTTCGACGACGGGAAGCTGTGAGATGCCGTGGGTCCGCATCCGGGCGATGAGTTCGCTGATGGTTTCGTCGAGGCCGGCGGTGATGACGGTGCGGTTGCCGGCGGCCGCCAGAACGTCCGCGATCCGCCCGGCCGGCGGCTGGAGCAGCCCGTGTTCTCGCATCCACTGGTCGTTGAAGACCTTGGAGAGGTACCGGCTGCCTCCGTCCGGCAGGATGACCACGACCACGAGCCCCTCGCCATGCCCCGGCAGGCCCTCCAGGTACTTGACGGCGCCCGCTACCGCCGCTCCGGAACTCCCGCCCGCAAACAACCCCTCTTCCCGCACGAGGCGCCGGGTCATGTGGAACGCTTCCCGGTCGCTCACCTGCACGACCTCGTCCACCACGGAGAAGTCCATGGTGGAGGGGAGGAAGTCCTCGCCGATTCCCTCGATCTTGTAGGTGTGGGCCTCGCCCAGCCGGCCCGTTCGGAAGTACTCGGTGTAGACGGAACCCTCGGGGTCGACGCCCACCACCTTGAGATCGGGCTTGCGCTCCTTGAGGTACCGGGCCGCCCCGCTGATGGTGCCGCCCGTGCCCATGCCCGCCACCAGCACGTCGATGCGCCCCCCGGTCTGCCGCCATATCTCGGGGCCGGTCGTCTCGTAATGGGCCTGAGGGTTTACCGGGTTGTGGTACTGGTTGGCGTAAAATGCCCCCGGGATCGTTGAGGCCAGCCGGCGAGAGACGCTGTAGTAGCTGCGGGGATCTTCGGGCTCCACGTTGGTGGGCGTGATCACGACCCGGGCGCCGTATGCCTGCAAAAGGGCCACCTTCTCGGCGCTCATCTTGTCCGGCATGACGAAGACGGTGTGGTAGCCCTTCACGGCGGCCGCCATGGCCAGCCCCACGCCGGTGTTGCCGGACGTGGCCTCCACGATAACCCCGCCGGGGCGAAGCTGGCCCTCCCGTTCGGCCGCCTCCACGATGGTGCGGCCCACCCGGTCTTTGACGGAGCCACCGGGGTTCATAAACTCCAGCTTCGCTGCCACCGTTGCCCGCACCGTGGCCGCCACGCGCCGCAGCCGCACCAGGGGCGTGTTTCCGATCAGTTCCAGCACGCTCTCGGCGATCTCCATGGCATTACCCCTCCAGGGCCTGGCGCAGGTCGTCCACGAGGTCGTCGATGTGTTCGATGCCGACCGACAGGCGCACCAGGCGGGGATCCACCTGCAGCGGCGAGCCGCTCAGGCTCAGGTGCGTCATGCTGGCCGGATGCTCGATGAGGGACTCCACGCCGCCCAGGCTTTCACCCAAAGTAAACACCCGGGTGCGGGAGACCACCCGGCGCGCCTCCGCCTCACCGCCCTTCACCAGCAACGAGACCATTCCCCCGAACCCGCCCCGCATCTGCCGGCGGGCCAGCTCGTGGCCGGGGTGGTGCGGCAGGCCGGGGTAGTGCACCGCCTCGACGGCGGGGTGCGCCTGCAGAAACTCCGCCACCCGGGCAGCATTGGCGCAGTGCCGCTCCATCCGCACGGCAAGGGTCTTGATGCCCCGCAGGACGAGCCAGCAGTCGAAGGGGCCCGGTACGCCGCCGGCCGCGTTCTGCACGAAGCGCAGCGCGCCGGCCAGTTCGGCGTCCGAGGTGATCAGGGCGCCGCCCACCACGTCGCTGTGGCCGCCCAGGTACTTGGTCGTGCTGTGGATGACGAGATCCGCACCGAGGGCTAGGGGGCTTTGCAGGTGCGGAGAGGCGAAGGTGTTGTCCACAGCCACCCGTACGCCGTGGCGGTGGGCCAGGGCGCTGATGGCGGCGATGTCCAGCACCTTGAGGGTCGGGTTGGTGGGGCTTTCGATGACCACCAGCCCCACGGGCGGCCTGCCTGGGGCCCTCAACGCCGCGTCTACCGCCGCAAGGTCGGTCATCTCGACGGGCTCGGTCTCGATGCCCCACGGTCCCAGCACCCGGTGGAAGAACCGCCACGTGCCGCCATAGACGTCATTCGGTACGAGCACCCGCTGTCCCGGCCGCAGCGTGTAGCCCAGCGCCGAGATGGCGGCCATCCCCGAGGCGAATGCCAGCCCGTAGCGGCCGCCCTCGAGAGCGGCCAGCACTTCCTCCAGAGCCCGGCGCGTCGGGTTGTCCGTGCGGGCGTACTCGTAACCTTTGTGCACGCCCGGCGCAGCCTGGGCGAAGGTCGAGGTCTGGTAAATGGGCACCACCACGGCGCCCGTGGCCGGTTCCGGCGGCTGGCCGGCGTGGATGGCGAGCGTCTCGAAGCGCCAGCCCTGGCTCGCCGGGCCGGGGCGAACGAACAGGGCATACTGCTCCTGCTCGCCCTCCACCACGCTGCGGTCGACTTCCCACCCCGCCTCCCGCAGCCACTCTCGCACGGTGGACTGCGCAATGCGGTCCGACAGCGGGGGCCCGATCTCGCCCGGAGCGTCTGGGTCGAACTCCGCCACCACGGCCTTGCCCTCCGGTCGAAGCAGCGCACGCGCCGACCGAAGTACGCGTACCGGCTCTTCTGCGTGATGGAGTACGTGGGTCACCAGGGCAGCGTCCGCGAATTCGGGAAGCTGCAGGGTTTCGCCGGGGGCGTGCAGGGTGACGATGGGGGCCAGGCATCGCCCGGACGCCTGCCACTCCCGCACCTTCTCCTGGAGAAATGCCAGGGCCCCGACCGACGGGTCGACCGCGTAAACCCGGCCGGAGGGGGCGACGCGTTCGGCCGCGAGAAGCGAAGCAAAGCCGGGCCCGCAGCCAATGTCCACGACCACGTGGCCCGAACGCAGTTCGAGCGCGTCCAGCCACCGCTTGACCAGGGCCTCCCGGGCCTGCTGGTGTTCGAACAGGCGCTGAACGTCCGCTGGCCCTTGCTGGCCCGTCACTCGGTGCAGGGGCGAACTAGTCATCGAGAAACCACCATCCGGGCGGGAGTGCCCTGGCCGCTAGCATATCACCTGGATGGGCCGGTTGCCACGGCCAGAGCCTTCGCCGCGGTATCACCCTCCGCCCAGGTGACGCCGCACCGCGTCAAGCACGGCCCGGGCCCGGGTCAGCGCAAGGGCTGCGTCCTCCGAAGCGAACGCCTCGGACGGGACGCCGCCCGGAAGCGCATCCGGATACCGGGCGGGGAGGTGGTAGTCATCGAGAGGAACCGCCTTGTCACGCAGCGCTTAAAACTCGGGGTCGGACGATGGTATCCAGCGCGTCCTGAAGGCGACGGCCGCGTGCCTCTGTGTTCGGCATGCGAAAGCCCATGGCGTCCTGCCCTCTGCTCCCGACGCCTCGATGATACCGGCCCGAGCACCCCGCTGCAAGGTGCCGGGCTCGCGTACAGCGGCTATGAAGACTTCGGCCTACGGCCTCCGCATCGGGAAGCGTCGCGCGGTCTTTGTACGCTGCGAGTCCACGAGGGGATGGGGCGGGTCTGGTTTCACCGGTGGGATGCGGATCTGCCCGGCGGGGGCACCGTAGCAGGGGGGCCGAGGAGCGGCGGTGCGGCCGGGGGCGGCGGCGCGCGATGTGTATCGGGTTGCCCGCAATCTCGCCCGGCGGATGGGGTTCGAGTGCTACTTCATGGGCGTCGCACCTTACACCTGGTGGCTGACGGTGGCTGCCGGCGGCTTTCGACGCTGGCTGACGAACGTCTGGGCCCCCTATCCGGTGACACCCGCCTGTCCGGCGCACCGTTGACAGGTGGTACCCCGGGGGCGTAGAATGCGCCGGGAAGATACCCTGACGGGGTATCGCGAATGGAGGTTCTGCCATGGCGGCTCCGTCCGCACAGGTCACCGAAACGAGATCGCCATCGGCGCCGCGCAAGGCCACGCTCGACCTGAGCGGCATGACGTGCGCATCGTGCGCCGTTCGCATCGAAAAGAAGCTCGAAAAGACGGACGGCGTCAGGGGCGCCACCGTCAACTTTGCTCTGGAGAAGGCCGTGGTCGAGTTCGATCCGGATCAGGTGCGGGCGCGGCAACTCGTCGAGGCGGTCCAGTCGCTGGGATACCAGGTTCGCACCGCCGAGAAGCGCTACCGCATCCAGGGGATGAGCTGCGCGTCGTGTGCGCAAGCTGTCGAGAAGGCCCTCGGGCGGCTTCCGGCCGTGGTGACGGCGTCGGTCAACTTCGCGACGGAGACGGCGACGGTGGAGTACATCGGCGAACTCGCCGACGACGAGGTCATCCGCGCCGTCGAGGCGCAGGGGTACCGGGCGTTTCCGGCGGAGGGAGAGGCCGACCGCGAAAAGAGCGCCCGCGAACGGGAGATCCGCCACCAGCGGCGCATGCTTGGGCTTTCGGCGCTGTTTTCGTCACCGCTTTTGCTTTACATGTTCGGCGAGCTCGTCCCGTCGCTCGGACGGATCTTGCCGGGCCTCCTCTTCAACCCATGGTTCCAGCTGGCGATGGCGACGCCCGTGCAGTTCGTGGCCGGCTGGCAGTTTTACCGGGACAGCTACCACACGCTGAAGAACAAGAGCGCCAACATGTCGGTGCTGGTGGCCATGGGCACTTCGGCCGCTTATCTGTACAGCCTGGTCATCACGCTGGCAGGGCCGCTCGTGCCCGGGGCGCACCACGTCTACTTCGAGACGAGCGCCATCATCATCACGCTCATCATCCTGGGGAAGTACCTGGAGGCGCTGGCCAAGGGCCGCACCAGCGAGGCCATCCGCAAGCTGATGGGCCTGCAGGCCAGGACGGCCCGGGTGGTGCGGGACGGCACCGAGCTGGAGGTGCCCGTCGAGCAGGTCCAGGTCGGGGACCGGGTCGTGGTGCGGCCGGGCGAGAAGATCCCGGTGGACGGCGTCGTGGTCGACGGCTACTCGGCGGTGGACGAGTCCATGATCACCGGCGAGAGCCTGCCGGTGGACAAGAAGCCCGGCGACATCGTCATCGGCGCCACCATCAACAGGACGGGCAGCTTCACCTTCGAGGCCACCCGGGTGGGCAAGGAGACGGCGCTTTCGCAGATCATCCGCATCGTAGAGGAGGCTCAGGGGCGAAAGGCGCCCATCCAGCGCTACGCCGACCGGGTGTCCGCGTACTTCGTGCCGGCGGTCATCGCGGTGGCGGCCCTGACGTTCGCCATCTGGTACTTGTGGGGAGACCCGGGTAACTTCACCAGGGCGCTGGTCAACTTCGTGGCCGTGCTGGTCATCGCCTGTCCCTGCGCGATGGGCCTGGCGACGCCGACCTCCATCATGGTGGGCACCGGCAAAGGCGCCGAACGGGGCATCCTCATCAAGGGCGGTGAGCATCTGGAGCTCGCCCACAGGCTCAACGCCGTGGTCCTCGACAAGACCGGCACCATCACCCGGGGCGAACCGGCCCTGACCGACGTGGTGCCGCTGCCGGCGGATGGCCACGGCGCCGACGGTGCGGCGAGCTCCGACGGCGCCGCGGTGGCCGGAAGCGAGGCGGCGCGGCGCCTGCTGGCCGTGGCGGCGTCGGCCGAGGCCGTCTCGGAGCACCCCCTTGGGCAGGCCATCGTACAGGCGGCCCGCGAGAAGGGCCTGGCGCTGGAAGCCGTCTCTGCCTTCGAGGCCATCCCCGGGCAGGGCGTGCGGGCCGTGCTGCCTTCCGCGTCGAACGGCCGGCCCGACGGCACCGAGGTGCTGGTCGGCAACCGGCGCCTGATGCAGGAGCGGGGCATTGAGACGGCGCCGGTCGAACCGCACGTGGCCCGTCTCGAAGGTCAGGGCAAGACCGCCATGATCGTGGCCACAAACGGCCGGGTGGCGGGCGTCGTGGCCGTGGCCGACACGGTCAAGGAAGGCTCCGCCGAGGCCATCCGGCAGCTCCAGCGTATGGGCATCGAGGTCTACATGATCACCGGCGACAACCGGCGCACGGCGGCGGCCATCGCCCGCCAGGTGGGCATCGACGAGGCCCACACCCTGGCCGAGGTGCTGCCCCAGGAGAAGGCCGAGAAGGTCAAGGAGCTGCACGCCCAGGGTAGGGTCGTCGGCATGGTGGGGGACGGGATCAACGACGCGCCGGCGCTGGCCACGGCGGACGTGGGGTTTGCTATCGGCACCGGGACGGACGTGGCCATCGAGTCGGCCGACATGACGCTCATGCGCGGGGACCTGTCGGGCGTGGTGGACAGCATCCGGCTGAGCCGGGCCACCATCCGCAACGTGTACCAGAACCTGTTCTGGGCGCTGTTCTACAACACCGTGGGCATCCCGGTGGCGGCGGCGGGGTTCCTCTCGCCGGTGCTGGCGGGGGCTGCCATGGCGTTCAGCTCGGTGTCGGTGGTCACCAACGCACTGAGGCTGCGGCGGTTCCGCTTCAGCGAAGACCGGCTGCCCTCGCGGCGCCGCGATGAAAGGGGAAGGGACGATGGCGCGCTGTCTTCCGTGCGGGATGGAAGTCGACGAGAAAACAGCGAAGTTCACGTCGGAGGTTGAGGGGACGACCTACTACTTCTGCGGGCCGGGCTGCAAGCGGGCCTTTGACGCCGACCCCGAATCCTACGTGCGGGGCGGGGCCGGCAGCGGCGAAGCCCGCCATCACGGGGCCGGCCACCAGCACGACCACGGTGGCGATGGACCCCGCGTTCGCTAGCCGCCAAGGTAAAGGCGCCCCACCTCCGGGTCGGTGAGGAGGTCCGCACCGCGCCCCTCGAAGCGCTTGCGGCCGCCCGCCAGCACGTACCCCCGGTGGGCGATCTCGAGCGATCGCCGGGCGTTTTGCTCGACCATCACGATGGCGACCCCCGCTGAGTTGATGGCCTTGACCTGTTCAAACAGGCGGTCCACCATCCGCGGGGCCAGGCCGGCCGAGGGCTCGTCGAGGAGCAGCAGCCTGGGGTCGAGCATCAGCGCGCGGCCCATCGCGACCATCTGCCGCTCTCCGCCCGACATGCGGCCCACCCGCTGGCGGCGCCGCTCGCGCAGAGCGGGGAAGAGGGAGAAGATGCGTTCCTTGCGCGCCTCCAGGCCCTCGTTGAGGACGAAGGCGCCCATCTCGAGGTTCTCTTCCACGGTCAGGGACGCAAACACGTTGTCCACCTGGGGAACGTAGGCCATCCCCAGGCGCACCAGGCGCTCCGGCGAAAGCCCGGTGACGTCCGCCCCGTCGAACTCGATGCGCCCCGCTGACGGCTGCACCAGCCCGAATAGGGCCTTCATCAGCGTCGACTTTCCTGCACCGTTCGGCCCGATGACGCAGACGATCTCGCCCGCGCCGACCTCGATCGAGACGTCGAAGAGCACCTGGGCGTCGCCGTAACCCGCGCTCAGGCGTTTGACTCGCAGAAGTGCCATGACACCCTCAGACGGCAGCGAAGGCATACTGGCCGCCAAGGTACGCCTCCAGGACCGCGGGGTCCTCTCGGATGGCACCAGGGGCCCCCTCGGCCAGCTTGCGACCCTCGCTCATGACGACGACCGGGTTGCACAAGCTCATGACGAGGCTCATGTCGTGCTCGATGACCAAAAACGTGACCCCCCGCTCCCGGCGCAGCCGCTCGATGGCGCCCGCCAGCCGGCGCAGGAGGGTGGGGTTCACGCCGGCGCCGGGCTCATCGAGCAGCACCAGTACAGGGTCGGCCATCATGGTGCGGGCCAGCTCCAGGAGCTTGCGCTGCCCACCGGACAGGTGCCCGGCGCGCTCGTCCTTTTCGTGCAGCAACTCCACGAACGCCAGGACCTCCAGCGCCCGCTCCCGCACGGCGGCCTCCTGCCGGCGAACTGCCCCGGGGCGCAGCCACGGGTTCCACGGCCGCTCGCCGATCTGGCCGGGCGGCACGAGCATCAAGTTTTCCAGGACGGTCAGACTGCGGTGGACCCGGGGAATCTGGAAGGTCCGGGCGACGCCCTTCTGGAAGATGCGGTGCGGCGGCAGGCCCGTGATGTCGTCGCCGCGCAACCGGATGCGGCCGGCGTCGGGCGCAGCAAACCCGGTGATCAGGTCGAACAGGGTGGATTTTCCGGCGCCGTTAGGCCCGATGAGGCCGGTGATGGTGCCCTGTCGGACGCGAAGCGTGAGGCCATCCACCGCCCGCAGGCCCCCGAATCGCTTGACCAGGCCACTCACCTCGAGCAACGTGTCGGGGGGATGAGGCTCTTCTACCGGCGTGGGGGGCATGGCTCGTCTCGAAGCTCGCTCCTCTCGCCTGTCTCGCCGGGCGGCCTGCCCGCTCTCATCTTGCTGCCAGTAGGCTGACCTGCCCCTCATTATACAACCGGTGGCGGGGATCAGGAGGAACATGCCATCGCTTCGAGAATCGACACCTCGTCCCGCCGCTTCCGCAGGCTCGCGCAGCCCGCCGCCCTTTCCCACGGGCGAGGGGCTGCCGGGGCAGGTGAGGCGAGCAGAGCGTGCAGGCGAGAGGAGCTGAGGTCTGGATGTGGCATGCTGCACCTGGTTCACGCCGGCCCGAGGAGACTTCGCGTCGCCCGCAAGGGCGACGTCACGAACGCCGGCTCGAGCGTCGCACGTTATTGAAAGGGTTGGGGGCCGCCGCGGGTCTGTTCGCAGCCGCCGGTGGCCTCGGGCGGCTCACGCTCCGCCCCCTCGAGGCGCTCGCGTCGCAGAGCGCGCTTGCGCCCGTCAAGGTCGGGGCGCTCCTCGACTTCACGGGGCCGCTCGGCGAGTTCGGCCCGCATCACCGCAACGCCCTCGAGCTGGCCGCCCGCCAGATCAACCAGGCGGCCCGGGAGGTCTTCGGCGGGCCCATCCTCCAGCTCATCTACGAGGATGCCTCCACGACCCCGTCCATCGGGGTCGACCGGGCCCGCAAGCTGGTCGAGGTCGACCGGGTGCCCGCCATCATCGGGGCGCTCGCCACAGGGGTGACGGTGCCGGTCGCCGAATCGGTGACCATCCCCGCCGGCGTGCTCCAGATCACGCACTCCGGCACCTCGCCGCTGCTCAGCGTCCTTCCTGCCGACCAGGGCAAGGATCTGCTGTTCCGCACGGTGGCATCGGATGCCCTGCAGGCCGTGGTGGCCGCACAGCTGGCCGCCGGCGAGCTCGTCCCGGGCTACCGCTTCAGCCGCGCGGCCGTCATCTACGTGAACAACCCCTACGGCCAGGGACTTGCCAGCGTGTTCGCCGAGTCGTTCAAGCGCCGGGGCGGGGTGGTGACGGCGCAGGTGGCCGTTCCCGAGGAGCCCAAGCCGACCTACACGCCGGAACTGGCAGCCGCGCTGCGAGACAACCCGGACGTGCTCGTGGCGGCCACCTATCCCGGCCAGGCCACGGTTTACCTCAAGGAGGCCGTGGACGTGTTCGGCTTCAAGCGCTTCCAGTTCACGGACGGGACCAAGTCGGAAGAGATCGTCAAGGTGCTGGGGGCTGGGCTCGTCGAGGGCCAGCTTGGCACCACGCCGGCTTCCGACCCGCAGTGGGCCGGGTGGAGCCGGTTCGCCGAGGCTTATCAGGCGGCTTACGGCGCCCGCCCCAATTTGCCGTACATGGACACCGCCTACGATGCCGTGGCGGTCGTCGGGCTGGCCATCGCCCGGTGCCTCGCTGACGGGGTGCCGGTGACGGGCGTAAACCTGCGAGACCGCCTGCGCCGCGTCTCCAACCCGCCGGGCGAGCGGGTGGGGGTGGGCGACTTCGCCCAGGCCCTGCGCCTCATCCGCCAGGGCCGGGATGTCGACTACACGGGCGCGGCCGGCGAGGTGGACTTCGACGAAAACGGGGACGTCATCACCCCGGTCGAGATCTGGCGGTACCACGGGGGCGCCATCGAAACCGTCGCCATCCGGCGGCCCAACGAAATCCCCAGGCAGTAGCGCGCCGCTAGAAGGCGGAGACCCGCCGCTCCTCCCCCAGCAGCCCCTGGGGGCGGAAAAGCAGGATGAGCTCGAGGATGAGCGCGATGACGAGGTAACGCAGGTACGGGGCTCGGGCCGGCAGCTGCGGCGAGATGGCCGCGAGGGTCGGCCCGAGCCTGTCCGTCAGGAAGGCCGTGCCCGTCCAGACCCCCCAGATGACGAATGCCCCCAGGATGGCCCCGCGGTTGTTACCGCTCCCGCCCAGCATCAGCATGACCCAGATGAGGAACGTCCCGTACAGCGGCGTGAAGTGGCTGTAGTCGATGGAGGCGAGGTAGTGGGCGTAGAGGGCGCCACCCACCCCCATGATCATCGCGCCCACGACCAGAGCCTGCATCTTGAAGGCGGCGACGTCCTTGCCGCTCATGGCCGCGGCCGCCTCCTCTTCCCGGATGGCCCGCAGCACCCGGCCCCACGGCGACCGGATGGCCCGTTCGGTGGCGAGGTAGGCGGCCGCCACGAACAGGGTAACGATGACCAGGTATACATACGGGTAGTCCCGGGGCTCGAGAAGACGTGCGGCAGCCGCCAGCGGCGGGGGCAGCCAGGCGCAGGGCGGGTCTTCGACCAGACAGTAAAGCGGCCGGGGGATGCCCCGCAGCGGCTGGGGGCCGTTGGCCAGCCACCGCTCGTTCTGGAAGACGAGGCGGACGATCTCGGCGATGCCGATGGTGGCCACCGCAAAGTACTCGTCCCTTAGCCTGAGCGTGGGAAGGCCGATGAGCCAGGCCACCAGGCCCGACACGGCGGCCGCGGCACCCACGCCCGCGATGAAAGGCAGCTTCAGCCCCAACAGCTGCTGGCTGTAAAGGGCGAGGGGACCGGCCGGCATGGCCGTGGTGACGAGCGCCGACGTGAACGCCCCCACGGCGAAAAAGCCCGCAATCCCGATGTTGAAAAGCCCGGTATAGCCCCACTGGACGTTGAGGCCGAGGCTCAGCAGAGCAAAGATGGACGCTGCCACGGCGAACGAGACGAGGTAGGCCAGGATGCCCTCCGGGAGGAGCCAGACAAGCAGGCCGGCCGCCGAAAGACCGGTGGCCAGCCCGAGCAAGGTCCCGGACGCGATGAGCCGCGCCCGGCCGTCGACTCGCGCCTCTGGCGTTTGCATGCTGGAGGTCGTCGCGAGAAGGCGCTTCACGAACAGCGGCGCGGCCAGTCCCGCCAGGGGAAGCGCCAGCAGCACCGCCTTGACGACGCCGGCAAGACCGCCGCCTTCCGTGCCCGTCACGCTCTCACCCACTTCGATGGCCGCCTGCGCCCTAACCGCACCGCCTGCCCGCCAAACAGCCCCTGTGGCCGCCACAGAAGCAGCAGGATGAGAGCTACGAAGCCGACACCGGGCCCGTACGCCGGATTGAGAAAGGCGGTCGCCTCCTGCTGCGCCACGCCAATTGCCACTCCCCCGAAGAGCGCGCCGTACGGCTTGCCCAGCCCGCCCAGCACCGCGGCGGCGAACATCGACAACAGCAGGAACCAGCCCATCTCGGGGCGCAGCTGAGCGTCGAGCGCAAGCATCGCGCCCGCGGCTGCCGCCAGGGCCCCTCCAACGAGCCATGTCCATGCGGCCACCCGCTCGGTGTCGATCCCGCTCACGCGCGCCAGCGCCGGATTGTCGGCCATGGCCCGCATCGCCTTGCCGATCCGCGTCTTTTCCAGCAGCAAATAGGTGAGCACGACCAAAAGTACGGTCAGGCCGAGGATGAACACCTGGTCGGGACGGATCCGCACCCCCAGGGGCAGCGCGAGGGACGGCCTCGGGCGGCCCGTGTAGTAGAAGCGGAAGTCGGCGCCCCAGCCCAGGTAGACGAGGCTGCGGAGCAAGAACGCAACCCCTAAAGACGCCATGGTCAGGATGAGCGGCGGGCTCTCCCGGCGGCGCAGCGGCCGGTAGAACAGGCGGTCGACCGCCCACCCCACGAGGCCTGTGAGCGGCATGGCCAGCGCGAGCGCCACGAGGAACTCCCGCCCGAAGGAGAACGGTGCCAGCGCCTCGCCTTGCGGCAGCCATGCCAGCATGGAGAACACGGCATAGGCCCCGATGGTCATGAGGTCGCCGTGGGCGAGGTTGGCGAAGCGCAGAACGCCGTAAACGAGAGAAAGGCCGACGGCGCCCAGGGCGATGACGCCGCCCAGCATCACTCCCCAACTCGCCAGCGAGAAAAGGTAGGAGACCTGCGAGGATTCCGGCATGGATGGCGTTTACGGCCCGGGCATTCGCCACTCCTGCTGGCGGTCGGCCCGCGCCCTCCCGACCGACCAGTGTCCAGGGTCAAGCCATGTGTTGCCTGGCCGCGGGCTACCCTTTCCAGGCCACGGCGCCAGGGCCCTCACACGTTGAACCGGAACTCGATGACGTCGCCGTCCTGAACCACGTAGTCCTTGCCCTCGAGCCGCAGAAGCCCCGCCTCCCGGGCCCTCGCGAGCGACCCCACGCGCTTTAGGTCCTCGAAGGCCACCACCTCGGCCCGGATGAAGCCGCGGGCCATGTCCGAGTGCACCTTGCCGGCGGCATCCCTGGCCACCGTCCCCCGCGTGATGGTCCACGCCCGCACCTCGTCCTCGCCGGCCGTAAGGAACGCGATGAAGCCGCACGCGTCGTAGGCGGCCCGCCCCAGGCGTTCCACGCCGACGGGCAGGGTGATGCCGAGTTCCTTTATGAAGGCGGCTCGGGACTCGTCGTCGAGCTCGGCGAGTTCCAGTTCGAGCCTGGCGGCCACCGGGACGACGGCCTCGGCCCGGCCGGCGGTCTGCCGCTCCAGGGTCTCGCGCCCGGGGAAGCTCGCCTGGCCGATCTGGCTTTCGTCGCAGCTAACCGCGACCAGGGCCGGACGAAAGGTGACGAGCGAGTAGCCCCGCAAGCTGGCCACGTCGCCGTCCGACAGGCCGGCGTGCCGCAGGGCCGTGCCGGCTTCCAGCGCCTTGAGGCAGCGCTCCAGGATGTCCAGTTCCCGCTCCACGTCCCGCCGCTGCGCTCTGGGGACGGACGGTGCCGACTTGAGGCGATCCATGCGGTTTTGCACCTGCGTCCAGTCCAGCAAAACCCATTCCTGCCAGAGCCGCTCGAAGTCGGCGGCGGGGTCGACGCGCCCTTCCGGGTGCGGCACCGTGCTCTGGCCGGGGTCGAACGCCCGCACCACGAACACCACGGCATCCAGCTTGTGGATGGCGGGCACCCCGGCCGGGGCGAGCTTCGGGAGTTCGACCCACTCGGTGGTGGCGTGGGTTACCTTCTTCGGGTGGTACTGCTCCGCAAGCCAGTCCACCCGGGCATCGGGAATGCGTGCCACGGCCACTCCCGCGCCGGGGCCGGGTGCGGCGGTGTGAGCGGCCTTCGCGGCGACCTCTCCCGCCCGGGGGGTGGCAAGGCGCCCCCAGGCCGAAGCCGCGGCCAGGATGGTGGACTTTCCTGCCATGGGAAGACTGACGAGCCCGAGACGCAAGACGCCTGCATCCTTCCGCGGGGCCGTTGCGCTGCCCCAGTCCTCATCTTCACCGGCGGTCGCTTGCATTCTTGCACCAAAGGAAGCCATCCTCTATCGGATGGCGCGCGGCAGGCACAAGGCGCTGGCGGGGAGAGGTTCGAGGGCGGCCGCACGGTACTCTTACCCCAACGGGTCGAAGCGCCACGAGCCGTACAGAGAAAAAGGGTGGAGAGGGGCAGCTCATGGCAGCGTCAATGCAGGGTTTCATCCAGGCGCTGCGGCAGGCTCTGGGGCCCGGCGCCGTGGTGAGCGATGCGGCGGGGCTGGCCACGTACGGCTACGACGCCACCCCAGCGCATCGGGGGCGCCCCGACGTGGTGGTCTTCCCGGCCAGCACGGCCGAGGTGCAGCAGGTGGTGAGGCTGGCGGCCCGGTACCGGGTGCCCATCGTGCCCAGGGGCAGCGGCACCAACCTGAGCGGGGGCACGGTCCCGGCCTCGGGTGGCGCAGTGGTGGCGCTTTCGCGGATGAACCGCATTCTCGAAGTGGACGAGGCCAACTTGACCGCCACCGTGGAGCCCGGGGTCCTCACGGCTCAGCTTCACCGGGAGGTGGAGCAGCGGGGGCTCTTCTACCCGCCGGATCCCGGCAGCATGGCCATCTCGACCATCGGCGGCAACATCGCAGAAAACGCCGGCGGGCTGCGGGGACTCAAGTACGGGGTGACGGGCGACTACGTGATGGGGCTCGAAGTGGTGCTCGCGGGCGGCGACGTGATGGAGGTCGGCGGCAAGAACGTCAAGGACGTCGCTGGCTACGACCTCGTGCGGCTGTTCGTGGGCTCGGAGGGGACGCTGGGTATCGTGACCCGGGCCACGCTGAAGCTTTTGCCGCTGCCGGAGTTCCGCCGGGTGGCCGTGGCCACCTTCCGGGAGCTGGAGGCTGCGGCCGCCAGCGTGTCGGCCATCATAAGAGCCCGCATCATCCCCGCCACGCTCGAGTTCCTTGACCGCGGGACGCTCGAAGCGGTGGAGGCGTTCGCCCACGTGGGCCTTCCCACGGGCGTGGAAGCCATGCTGCTGATGGCGCAGGACGGGCCGCGGGAAGCCGTGGACCGTGACGTAGAGAGGATGGCGGCCATCTGCCGGGAGCAGGGAGCGCTCGACGTGCAGGTGGCAGCATCTCCCGAAGAGGGCGACCGGCTGATGGCGGCCCGCCGCTACGCGCTGTCGGCGCTGGCACGGCAGCGGCCCACCACCATCCTCGAGGACGCCACCGTGCCGCGCTCGCGGCTCGCAGAAATGGTGCGGGCCATCCAGGCAGCCGCCCGGCGCCACGGGGTCGAGATCTGCACGTTCGGCCACGCCGGGGACGGAAATCTGCACCCCACGTGCCTGACGGACGAAAAGGACGCGACCGAAATGGAGCGGGTGGAGGCCGCTTTCGAGGAGATCTTCGCGGCGGCCATCGAACTCGGCGGCACCATCACGGGCGAGCACGGGGTCGGGCTCGCCAAGCGGGAGTACCTGGGGTGGCGGTTGAGCCCGGCGGCCATGGGCGTGATGCGGGCAATCAAGCAGGCCCTGGATCCGCAGGGGCTGCTGAACCCCGGCAAGGTGCTGGGCGAGCGCACCCGACCGCGCCGGGTGGTGCGCTCCGCATGAAGAGCGCCCCGGGAGGCCGCGTGACGGGCTCATCGGCCGATCCGCTCTCGGACGCGGCGGAGTTCGCCTACCACTGCATCCGCTGCGGCTTCTGCCTGCCGGCCTGTCCGACCTACGGCGAGACGCTGCTGGAGACGGAGAGTCCCCGAGGGCGGATTGCGCTGGTGCGCGCGGCGGCCGAGGGCGTGCTCCCGATCGCGGAGATCGCACCGCACCTGGACCTGTGCATCGGCTGCCGTGCGTGCGAGGCGGCCTGCCCGGCGGGGGTGCCGTACGGGCAGCTCCTCGAGCATGCCCGGGCGGCCATCGAGCAGAGCGTGGCGAGGCCCATCTGGGAGCGCGCAGCCCGGAGGCTGGGTATCGGGTGGGCGCTGGGTTCTCCACGGATGCTGAAGCTTGCGGCCTTTACGCTGTGGCTTTATCAGGCAAGCGGGTTGCGGAAGCTCGTGCGGGCGAGCCGGCTGCTGCGTCTCATCTCGCCGGCCGCGGCGGAGCTGGAAAGCGTGCTGCCAACGCTGCGCCCGCCGTGGCAGCGCCGGCCCGCAGGGGGCCTTGCCACGAGCAGGGTGGCCAACCCGGCCAGGCGCCCCAGGGTTGCCTTCTTCCTCGGGTGCGTGCAGGAGGTGGCCCTGGACAGCGTGAGCCGGGCTGCGATGCGCGTGCTGGAGGCGGCGGGCTTCGAGGTGGTGGTGCCGGAAGGCCAGGGCTGCTGCGGGGCCGTGCACGCCCACGCGGGGCAATTGGATAGGGCGCGCGATCAGGCGAAGCGAAACATTCAAGCCTTCGAGCAGGTGGGCGCGGACTGGATTGTCAACATCGCGGGCGGCTGCGGGGCTGCGCTGAAGGAGTACCCGTCCCTTCTGGCGCACGGGCCCGGCGGCCTCCCTGCATCCGGCCACGCCGGCGCATCCGAAGGCTCCGCCCCGCCCGGCGCGTCCGCGGCATCCGGCCGCAGCGGGAGCGACGGGTGGGTCGAGCGCGCCCGGCGATTCTCCGAGCGCGTCCGGGACTTCAGCGAGCTCCTGGCGGACGCGCCGCTGCCGCCGATGGGGCCCCTCGAAGGGGTCGTCACCTACCAGGACTCGTGCCACCTGCGCCACGTCCAGAAGATCGCCGATCCGCCCAGGCGGCTTTTGCGCCGCATCCCGGGCCTTGAGTACGTGGAACTGCCGGAGGCCGACCGGTGCTGCGGGGCGGGCGGGATCTACAACCTCACCGAGCCGGCGATGAGCGGTCAGGTGCTGGAACGCAAGATGGCCCACGTCCGTTCGACGGGTGCGACCATCGTGGCGGTGGCCAACACGCCGTGCCATTTGCAGATGCTGGTGGGCGTCCGGCGAAGCGGCCTGGACCGCCGGGGCGTGCAGGTGCGCCACATCGCCGAGCTTCTGGACGAGGCCATCGCGCGGGGGCGCGGAGAAGGGGCTCACGCCAAAGGGGGGACGGCGGGGTGAGCGGCGGGGACGCCAATCGGGAGCCCTCTACCGAACCGATCGCCTTTCACTTCAGCATCGAAGAGGACGTGCGCTTCCGCGACCTCGACGCCCTGGGCCACGTCAACAACGCCGTCTACCTCACCTATTTCGAGCAGGCGCGCATCGCCTACTTCCAGCATCTGGGGTGGACCTGGCCGCAGCGGGCAGAAGAGTGGTTCTTCATCCTGGCAGAGGCGCGCTGCACGTACCGCTCGGCCGCCCGTCTCGGCGAGCGGCTGCGCATCTCGGTCGCGGTCAGCGACGTGGGGCGCAGCAGCTTCCGCATGCGCTACCGGATCGCCGAGGTGAGCGCCGGGCGGCTCGTGGCGGAAGGTGAGACGGTGCAGGTCGCCTACGACTACGAGCAGCACCGTTCCGTGCCGCTCCCGGACGACGTGCGCCGGCGGCTTGCCGAGTTCGAGGGCCGCCCGGAGTGGCTTCCGACCGTGTGATTGGCGGTCACAGCCAGGGGCGCTCACAACCCTTCGGGCCGCACTCGAACAGTCCGGCCCGTCGGATTCGCCGTACCACGTCTTGAGCGCCGCCCGGGCGCTTCAGTTAGCTTCCCTGCCTATCTCAACCTTGGGAGTGGGGCAGCGTCCCGCCGGCTTCGGCGTGTCTTCCATTGCACGGAAAATTACTTCGCTCCTTGACAAAGCCTGCCCCATAGGGTATGTAGAGTGGTACCACAGGTGCCCGACGGGGAGGCGACCGGTATGGCGGCATGGGTCCCGGCGGACGGAGTCGAAATCCGGGGAAAGGTCACACCGGAATTCGCCCGCATTTCGACGCCCGAAGCCGTGGGGTTCGTCGCCCGGCTGGCGAGGGAGTTCGAAGGGGAACGAAGCCGCCTGCTCCAGATGCGATTCGCCCGGCAGCAGGAGATCCTGGCGGGACGGATGCCGACCTTCCTCCCCGAGACCGAGCGCGTGCGCCGCGGCGACTGGCGGGTGGCGCCCGCCCCGGCCGACCTTGCCAACCGCCGGGTGGAGATCACGGGCCCGGCCGATCGCAAGATGATCATCAACGCCCTCAACTCGGGTGCCGAGATCTTCATGGCCGACTTCGAAGACGCCAACGCCCCCACCTGGGAGAACATGGTGCAGGGCCAGATAAACCTGTACGACGCCGTGCGCCGCACGATCCGCTACGTAGCGCCCGACGGCCGGGAGTACCGTCTGGCGGAGAAAACCGCGGTGCTGAGCGTACGCCCCCGCGGCTGGCACCTGGACGAAACGCACGTATGGGTGGACGGGCGGCCGGTGTCCGGCGCCCTGTTTGACTTCGGGCTGTTTGCCTTCCACAACGCCCGCGCCTCGCTGGAACGGGGCAGCGGGCCGTACTTTTACCTGCCGAAGCTCCAGAGCCATCTCGAGGCCCGCCTGTGGAACCGGGTCTTCGCCTTTGCCGAACAGGAGCTGCGCCTTCCGCCCGCCTCCATCCGGGCGACCGTGCTCATCGAACACATCCTGGCCGCCTTCGAGATGGAGGAGATCCTGTACGAGCTGCGCGAGCGCATCACCGGGCTCAATTTAGGCCGCTGGGACTACATCTTCAGTTTCATCAAGACCTTCCGCCACCGATCCGACATGGTGCTCCCCGACCGCCGGCTCATGACCGTGGCGGCCACGCCGTTCCTGCGGGCGGCGTCGCGGCTTTTGGTGCAGACGTGCCACCGGCGCGGTGCGCACGCCATCGGCGGCATGTCCGCCTACATCCCGCGCAAGGACGACCCGCAGGCCAACGAAGCCGCCCTGCAGCAGGTGCGGGCCGACAAGGAGCGGGAGGCGGGCGAGGGCTACGACGGGGCCTGGGTCGCTCACCCCGGGCTCGTGCCGGTGGTGCACGAGATTTTCGACAGGGCTTTTTCCGGCCCCAATCAGTTGCATGTCATCCCGGAGGGCACGATCAGCGCGGCCGACCTGCTGGAGGTCCCGCAGGGCCCGGTGACCGAGGACGGCCTTCGCAACAACGTCAGCGTGGCTCTCCAGTATCTCGGGGCGTGGATGGGCGGGCGCGGCGCCGTCGCCATTTACCACCTGATGGAGGACACCGCCACGGCCGAGATCTCCCGCTCGCAGCTCTGGCAGTGGCGCCACCACGGCGCCCGGCTCTCCGACGGCCACCAGGTGACCGCCGAGCTTTACCGCGCCGTGCGGGAGCAGGAGCTGGCTCGCCTCGCAGCTTCCCGCCCGGCATCGGAGGAAGGCCCCGTGCGCTACCCGGAGGCCGCCCAGCTGCTCGACGAACTGGTGCTGGGCGAGGCGTTCACCGAGTTTCTGACCGTGCCCGGCGGCCGCTATCTCGAGGCCGAAAGGGCGGCATAGCTTAGCGCCCGTACGCCAGCCGGGGCAGCCAGGTGGCCAGGGCGGGGAACAGCCCCACCATGATGAGCCCGACGAGCTGCAGCAGCAGGAACGGGATGGCCGCCCGGTAGATGGCGCCCATCTTCAGCTGCGGCGCAATGCCACGGACGTAGAAGAGGGCGTAGCCGAAGGGCGGGCTCAAGAACGACATCTGCATGTTGAGCAGATAAAGCACCCCGAACCACAGCGGGTCGAAGCCGAGTTCGTGGATGATGGGCAGGAAGATGGGCACGGCCAGGTAGAGGATGCCCACCCAGTCCAGGAACATGCCCAGCACGATGAGAATGGCGTTCATCACGATGAGAATGCCCGTGGGGGTCAGGCCCGTGCCCAACAGGATCTCCCGGACGAAGTCGTCGCCTCCTGCCGCCACGTAGAACGCGACGAACACGCTCGCGCCAAACACGATCCACATGACCATGGCCGTGGACCGGGCGGTCTGCTGGAGTGCCTCCTGCAGGGTTCTCCAGGAAAGCCGCCGGTACAGGGCCGTGACGAGGATGGAGCCGGAGGCCCCCACGGCTGCCGCCTCCGTTGGAGCCGCCACCCCCAGGAATATGGTGCCGAGGACGAGGAAGATGAGCACCACGGGCGCCCAGATGCGCCGGAGCAGCCGCAGCCGTTCCCGGAGGGTGGGCATCTCCTCCGCCGCCAGGCGGGGCGCCGCTGCGGGGTTGATCAGGGCCGAAGCTGCCACGTACGCCGTGTACAGGCCGGAGAGCAGCAGTCCCGGAAGGACGGAGCCCAGGTACAGCTCCCCGACCGACTGGTTGGCCAGCAGCGCGTACACGATGGCCAGCACGCTTGGCGGGATGAGGATGCCAAGCGTCCCGCCGGCCATCACCGTGCCGATGCTGAGCGTGGAGCTGTACCCCTTCCTCAGCATCGCCGGCATGGCCACCAGGCCCATGGTCACCACCGAGGCGCCAATGACCCCCACCATGGCGGCGAGCACCGTCGATGCCAGCACCGTCGCGATGGCGAGCCCCCCGGGCACCCGTCCCACCCACTTGTAGGCCACGTCGAACAGTTCCTCGATGAGGCCGGCCTTCTCCAGCATGGACGCCATGAAGATGAACAGGGGGATGGCCGCCAGCAGGTAGTTGGACATCTGCCCCCAGGCCCGGTGCACGACGAGCGACAGGGCGTCGGGGTTCCAGAGCCACGCGATGAGCCCCGTGGCGATGCCACCGGTCACGAAGGCGAGGGGCAGGCCCGTGGCGAGCAGCAGCAACAGCCCGCCGAACATCACGAGCGTGAGAGCCTCGATGCTCACTCAGCGTCCCCCCTCTGGAGCAGGCGGTAGGCCGCGCGCGTGGCGGGCGCTGGTGACCGGCCGGGCGACGCGGGGGCGGGTTTTTCTCCCTGCGCGGCGGGTACGGGGGTCTCGGCGGGTGCGCGGGCTTCTTCAAGCGCGCGGCCCGTCACCAGCAGGTGCACGTCCCGGATGAGCTTCGCGATCCCCTGCAGAAGCAACAGCCCACCGCCGAGCGGGATGGCGAACTTGGCGGGATAGATGGGGATGTCCTGGTTGTTGAGTGAAAACTCCCGCCGCCCGAACGAGTCGGCGAAAAAGAGCCACCCGTACCAGAAAAACGCCCCAACGAAAAGGAAGAAGAGAACGGCCGTGAACACGTCCACGCCGGCCCTCGCCCGGGGGGAGAGCCGGCTGTAGAGCACGTCGACCCCCACGTGATTGCGCATGTAGTGCGTGTACGCCCCGGCGAGCGCGTAGAGCATCCCGAACACCAGCGTCGAGGTGTCGTGCGCCCAGCGCGTCGGCGCCCCGAAGAGGTAGCGGGCCGTCACCTCGTAGGTGAGGATCAGCGTTGCGGCCAGCGTGAGCCAGCTGACGATTTTCCCCGACCACAGGCTGATACGGTCGATCCAGCGCACCAGCCTCAGCATGGTTTCCTCCCGGTCCGGGGGCCGGCCGCGCGGCCGGCCCCGTGTCTGTCCGGGCGTCCTCTACGCCGCTACAGCGCCCGGCCGCGCAGGTCGTCGTCGGTGACGTAGCCGAGCTCTTTCATGTAGGCGAGCTGCGTGCGGAACGCCTCGCGGGAGTGGTTGTCCTTCCGGGCCCAGTTGAACCACACGTCGACGGCGATCTTGCGGAACTTGCGCACGTCCTCTTCCGAGAGGCGGATGACCTCGACGCCGGCCCGGCGGAACAGGTCCCACGCCTCCAGATCGGCCTTCTGGATGCCGGCGTAGTGGTTCCACGAGTGCTCCCGGACGGCCGTGACGAAGATCTCCTGCACCTCTTTGGGCAGGGCGTTCCAGCGGCGCATGTTGACGGTGACGTCCATGAGGTCTACCGGCTGGTGGATGCACGGGGTGCCCGGCGGTCCCATGATGATGTACTTGGTCACCTGGTGGAACCCCAGGTTGTAGTTCACGGCGGGCCCCACGAAGTCGGCCGCATCGATGACGCCGCGCTCCAGCGCCGGGTAAACCTCTCCGCCCGGCAGCAGCACGGTGGAGACCCCCGCCGCCGTGAACACGTCGCCGATCATCCCGCCGGGGAAGCGGATCTTCTTGCCCTTGAAGTCCTCGAAGCTGCGGATGGGCACCTTGGAGTGAATGATGTTCAGGTCGTGCTGCACGGGCCCCACGTAGAACAGGCCCTGTTCGGCGAAGGCCCTGCGGGCGAGATCCAGGCCGCCGAGCCCGTAGAACCACGTCTCCCACTGGTCCGGCCGGTCGAGCCCGAGGGCGTAGGAACTCAGGAAACTCGTGACGGGCATCTTGCCGGCCCAGTAGAGCGTGAAGACGTGCATGGCGTCGAGCACGCCGGTGCGCACGGCCTCGAACATGTCGAAGGTGCCCACCACGGCGCCGGCGGGGAACGGCTGGAGTTCCAAGCGGCCCTCCGTCAGGGCGCTGACGCGCTTGCAGAACTCTTCGAACAGGGTGAAACCGACGGTGCCGGCGTCCCAGGCGGTCTGGATGCGCCACCGGGTGCGAGGCACCGGCGCAGCCAGTGCCCTGGGGGCGAAGATCGAGGCGGCTGCCAGACCCACGGCGGTCGTCTTCAAAAGATCCCGGCGGGAAACGCCCACAGACTGCTCCTGTTCCACGAGACCCACCTCCCTGCAGGCCAAGATTGCGGCAGACCTGTAACGTGTAAACGGTTAATTAAGACGGTACCGATTAGCAGTACCGTTGTCAATACACAGAATCATTTTCCGTATAGAAGAAAAGCCAGCCGCAGCGGGGTCTGCGGTGAGCCCGTGGCGATGCGGTGGGGTGGAGCGAAGCTCAGGGCCGGCCGGTTGCGGAGTAGCCCAGCCAGGTGGAGATCTGGTGCGCCGTTGCTTTCACCCGGGGCGCCAGTTCCCGCACCCGGTCGTCACCCAGGCGCGAGGCCGGCGCTGAAAGGCTCAAGGCGGCGACCACCTGTTCGTTGCGGTTTCGGACGGGAGCGGCGATGCACCGAACGCCCACTTCCCGCTCCTCGTTGTCCAGCGCAAAGCCGTTTGTTCGGACGTTCTCCAGTTCGGCGAGGAGCCTTTCGGGATCCGTGATGGTGTTGGGCGTGTAGGCCCGCAGCGGCCCGGGGCCAAGGAGCGACCGGATCTCGTCGGGCGAACGCCAGGCAAGCAGCACTTTGCCCACCCCGGTGCAGTAAAGGGGCGTGCGGGTGCCGATCTGGGTGAACATCCGCACGAGCTGCTTTCCCTCGACCTGTCCGACGTAGATAGCATCCCGCCCGTCGGCCACCGCCAGGTTGACGGTCTCGTTGACCTCGGCCACCAGAGCCCTCATGGCCGGCAGCGCCGCCTCGTGCACCCGCAGGCCTGAGACAAAGGCGTTGCCGACCTCGAACGCACGGGGCCCCACGCGGTACAGCCCGTTTTCTGGGGAGTGGGCGACAAAGCGGCGCCTCTTCAGCGTCTCCAGCAGCCTGTAGGTGGTGCTTCCGGGAAGATGGACCCGGGTCGCCACCTCCGTGAGGGACAGGTCTGGCTCCCCGGCCAGCGCCTCGAGAATGGTAAGCCCCCGCTCGAGGGCCCGGACGCTTCCTACCTCGCGCCCGCTGCGACTTCGGCCCCGCCTCTTGTGTGTTTCGGTGGCCATGGCTGCCTCCTGTGCTGCGACGGCGAGCTGCCGACCGCGGGCATTATAGCACGCTCTCGGGTGGTTTCCATCAAACGAAAAGCCCATCCGTAGCTTGACACGCCTCCGCCCCCGAGATCAGGTTGAGAACGGGTATCAGGGCCGGGAGGTCGCCGCCTGCCGATAACGAACAACAAGCCACGTGAACTTTCCCAGAAGGGTGTCTTCGGCCATGGGCGTGCTGGAGGCTTTGCGCAAGGTATACCCGCCCGGCGCCCTCATCACGGATCCGGCGCAGCTTTCGGCCTACGAGTGCGACGGGCTTGCGGCCGTGCGGCGGCGGCCTCTGGCGGTGGTCTTCCCGGCCAGCGCCGACCAGGTGGTGGCGACCGTCCGGACGTGCTGCGAGCAGGGCGTACCCTTCGTCGCCCGTGGAAGCGGTACCAGCCTGTCTGGCGGGTCTGTGCCGGTTGCCGGCGGGATCGTCATCGCCCTCAACCGGATGAACCACATCCTCAAGGTCGACCCTGACAACCTGCGGGCCGTGGTGGAGCCCGGGGTGGTCAACGCCCGCATCTCCCAGGCCGCGGCGCCCTTCGGGCTGTACTACGCCCCCGACCCGTCGAGCCAGGTCATCTGCACCATCGGGGGTAACGTCGCGTTCAACTCAGGCGGCGCGCACTGCCTCAAGTACGGGATGACCTCCAACCACGTGCTGGGCCTCAAGGTCGTGCTGCCTGACGGCGAGGTGGCCGAACTGGGCGGTTCGAGCCTGGAAGTGGCGGGGGTGGACCTGCCGGGGCTGTTCGTGGGCTCCGAGGGGCTGATGGGCGTCGCGATCGAGATCACCGTTCGCCTGCTGCCGAAGCCGGAGGCCGTCCGGACGGTGCTGGCGGCCTACCGCAGCCTGGAGGCGGCGGGGGATGCCGTGGCGCAGGTGGTGGCAAGCGGCCTTCTCCCGGCGGCCATCGAAATCATGGACCGGCTGGCCATCGAGGCGGCAGAAGCCGCGGTGCAGGCGGGCTACCCCAGAGAGGCCGCCGCCCTCCTCATCGTCGAACTCGACGGCCCCCGGGACGAGGTGCAGTGCGACTTCCAGCGGCTGGTCGAGGTCGTTAACGGCTCCGGCGCCTACGAGGTGCGGGTGGCGAAGGACGAGGCGGACAGGGCCCGGATCTGGAAGGGCCGCAAGAGCGCCTTCTCGGCGGTGGGGCGCCTCAGCCCCGATTACATCGTGCAGGACGGGGTCGTGCCGCGTGGCCGCCTGGGTGAGGTGCTGCGGGAGATCGAGCGGCTCTCCGGGGCTTACGGGCTCAGGGTGGCCAATGTCTTTCACGCCGGGGACGGCAATCTGCATCCGCTCATCCTGTACGACGGCAGGGAGCCCGGCGCCATGGAGCGGGCCGAGCAGCTTGCGGGCGAGATCCTGCGCCTGTGCATCCGGATGGGCGGCTCCATCACCGGCGAGCACGGCGTGGGGCTCGAAAAGCGCCAGTACCTGGCCGAGATGTTCGGAGCGGACGACGTGGAGGCCATGCGCCGCATCCGCCGGGCCGTGGACCTGCGTGAGGTGGCCAACCGCGGCAAGATGTTCCCCGGCGACGAGAGCTTCGAGGGCGCGAGGGCGCTCGGCCCGCACCCGCTGGAGCGGGCCGGGGTGCTGAGCCGGGTGTAGCGGGGGAGCGTCGGCGATGGGGGAGGTCGGCGAGGTGGGCGAGGTGGTCGTGGCTCCCCGCAGCGTCAAGGAGGTGCAGGAGGCGGTGCGCTCGGCGCCGCTCCTGCTGCCCCGGGGTGGGGGGAGCAAGTGGGGGCTCGCCGGCCTGGGGGCCGCTGCGGACGGCCGCGCTCTCGTCCTCCTCGACACCCGGGGGCTGGCCGGGGTGGTGGAGTACGAACCCTCGGAGTTCACGTTCACCGCGCTGGCCGGTACGCCGGTCGCCGAGGTCGAGGCGCTTCTGGCCCGGCACGGCCAGTACCTGCCCTTCGACCCGCCGTTCGTCGGGGACGGGGCCACGCTCGGCGGCACCATTGCGGCGGGCCTGTCCGGGCCGTGCAGGTTGCGCTACGGCGGGGTGCGGGACTTCATCCTCGGCATCCTTTTCGTGGACGGCGAGGGAAGGCCTGTTCGCGGCGGCGGCAAGGTGGTGAAGAACGCCGCGGGCTTCGACCTTCCCAAGCTCTTCTGCGGCAGCCGGGGCCGGCTCGGGGTCATCGTGGAGGCCACGTTCAAGGTCTTCCCCAGACCCCGGGCGTATGCCACCGTCCGGCTGCCCTTCCAACGCCTCGCTGATGCCGCCTCCACCCTGCGGCGGCTGCTCCGCAGCCCCCTCGAACCCCATGCGGCAGACCTGGTGCCCCCCGGGTGGCTCGCGGGCGAGTACAGCCTGCTGGTGAGGGTGGGCGGGCAGGAGGACGTCCTGCGCTCCGCACTGGGCCGGGTGGAGGAACTGGCCGGGCTTCCCGGCGAGCGCCTCACGGGCGAGAGCGAAGCCGCCCTCTGGCAGCGCCTGCGCGACGTGGCCTGGGCGCCGGAGCAAGCGGCGGTGGTCAGGATCCACATGCTGCCCTCGCTCCTGGAGGCCGTGGACGCCGTCCTCGAACGCCCTGGCGCCGCCCGGCACTACAGCGTGGGCGGCAACGTCGCCTGGGCGGCCTTTGCGGACCCGCCCGACTGGGACGCTCTCGAGCGGGAGCTGAGGCGCCTGCAGGTGGCGGCAACCGTCCTGCGAGGACCACCGCGGGGGCGCGTGTGGCTGACCGGCCTTTCGGGGGCGAACTTTGCAGGGCGCGTCAAGGCCGCGCTGGATCCACACGGCCGCTTCGGAGCGCTGTAGCGGGCACGCAGCGGACCAGGAGGGACAGATGCAGCACCGGATCGCCGCGGACAGACTGGGGCCGGGCGGCGAGCGCATGGCGGCCGCCGTGCAGGCGTGCGTCCACTGCGGCTTCTGCCTGGCGGCGTGTCCCACGTACGCCGTGCTGGGCCAGGAGATGGACTCGCCGCGCGGCCGCATCTACCTCATGAAGGGTATCCTGGAGGGCGAACTGAGCGCCGACGGCGCGGCGGCGCAGCACCTGGACCGCTGCCTGGGGTGCTTCGCGTGCGTCACGGCCTGCCCGTCCGGCGTGCGCTACGACGAACTCGTCACGCTCTTCCGGCAGCACGTCGAACCGCGCCGCAACGACCGGAGCCCGGGTCGGCGGGCCCTGCGTCGCGGCCTCATGGCGATCCTGGCCCACCCCGGGCGCTTCCGCGCCGCGGCGCGGGCCGGGAGCCTGGCCCGGCGGGTGCGGCGGCTCGTGCCGCAAGGGGCGCGTGAGCTGCTGGACCTGCTGCCCGACCGGCTGCCGCCCGCCGACCACCTGGACGGGGTGTTCCCGGCCGAGGGGCGCCGCCGCGCCCGCGTGGCGCTGCTCGCCGGATGCGTTGGGCAGGTCCTCTCGCCCTCCATCAACCGGGCGTGCATCCGGGTGCTCAACAAAAGCGGCGTCGAGGTGGTGGTTCCCCGCGGCCAGGGGTGCTGCGGGGCGCTGGCCATGCACGTCGGGCTGGGCGACGAGGCGCGGCGGCTCGCCCGGCGCAACCTCGCGGTGTTCCTCCGGGACAGCTTCGACGCCGTGCTGACCACGGCAGCGGGGTGCGGCTCGGCCATGAAGGAGTACCCGCTGCTTTTCGCGGGCCTCGGCGATGAGGGCCGGGCCCGGGAGCTATCGGCGAAGGTACGGGACGTCAGCGAGTTCCTGGACCAGCTCGGCATACCCGCCCCTGGACCGCTTCCGAGGCGCTTGCGCGTGGCCTACCACGACGCGTGCCACCTGGCACACGCCCAGGGCATCCGCCTGGCTCCCCGCAGGCTGTTGAGCCAGATCCCCAACGTGGAACTCGTCGAGATCCCCGACGGCGACACGTGCTGCGGCTCGGCCGGCACCTACAACCTCGAACACCCTGGCGTGGCGCGCACCTTACAGGAGCGGAAGGTGGAGGCCATCCTCAGCACCGGGGCCGAGGTGGTGGCGGCCGGCAACATCGGGTGCCTGGTGCAGATGCGCGCCGGCCTTGCGCGCCGTGCCTCCCCGGTCAGCGTGCTTCATACCATGGAGCTTCTTGACCTGGCGTACCGGGCGCCATCCATCGGTTGGCCCTGAGCACCTGGCGCAGCCGATCCAGGTCGAGCGCCTCGGCGACGTGCCCATCCCGGCCCGCCACCGTGGTGGCCTTGAACAGGGCGTTGAGCACGGCCTCTTCGGTCGCCTCCACGGCCGCGAGGAACAGCGGGCCCATCGCGTCGTTTCGCACGAGCTGAACCGGCGCCTCAACGAGAGGCGCGCCCGAGGGCAGGTCACCCCCGCCGTGCGGAACGCGATAGGCGGTGGTGAAGGCTATCACGAAGTCCCCGCTGGTATTGCCGCCGTAGAACCCCGTGCGTGCGAGCCCCAGCACGGCCCGCCGCGCAAGCCGCGCGAGGTTTCGGCTGCCGAGCGGCGCGTCGGTCGCCAGCACCACGATGACCGATCCGCCATCGGACGACGGCCTGGGCCGGGCCGGCCGCGGCAGGCGGCCCATGAGCGGCCCCACGGGCAACCCGGCGATGGTCAGTGCCCCGTCGAAGTTGGTGACCACGAGCGATCCCACGCACCACCCGCCCCGCTCAGGAGGCAGCAGGCGGGAGGCCGTGCCAACTCCACCCTTCCACCCGAAGGCGACGGCCCCCGTGCCGGCTCCGACCGCGCCTTCCTGCACCGGCCCGGGCGCGGCAGAGGCCAGTGCCTGGCGCAGGTGCTCTTCGCGAACGTGGCGCCCCCGGGCGTCGTTGAGGAACCCGTCGTGGATCTCCGTGACCACCGGGTTGGCCGTACCCGCGCCGAGGCCCACGTCGGGGTTGTTTTCGAGGATCCACGACATGAGCGCGTCGGCGACCCGGGCAACGTTGAGCGTGCCGGTGACGGCGATGGGGCTCTCCAGGGTGCCGGTCTCCTGGATCTGGACGAGCCCGATGGCCTTCCCGTAGCCGTTGAACGCAAAGACGGCGGCCGGCACCTTTTCTCGAAAGAGGTTACCCTCGTGGGGTACGACCACCGTAACCCCGGTGCGAACGGGCCCC
>JBFMCJ010000005.1 GCA_040754675.1 Bacillota bacterium | reverse complement strand
ATAGATCTCGTAGTCGTCCACCCCGTGCAGGTCAAAGAACTTGCGGGCGTAGTCAATCTGGTTCTGGATATTCCCGCGTTCGGCCTGCTCTTCTGTGGACACCCGTGCGTAAAAAGCTACCGGGATATTCACAGGGTTGTCCTCCCTCCTCGCTTGCGTATAGTTTACCAGACTGGACCGGGAGGAGCATGGGGAAATGCTGATAATCGTCCGACAATACTCATCATCTCCAGAGGATCATGCGAGGGTGGCGGCATGGCTGGCAGAGCTGTTGATGAAAATCTTCGTCGGGCAGCCAGACATAAAGGGACCCCCGGCATCCGGGAGCCCTTGTCCTCATAAGAAATAGCAAGCCCCCGCAGGGTGGCGGGGGCTTCTCGTTAGAGATCGGGATACTCGGGGTCCACCGCCGGTTCTTTGCTGGCCGCCCGCTTGCCAGCTAGCCACTTCGCAATCGCATACAGCGCATCCACGGTACCCTCGGCGGCTACGAACCCCATGCACGCATACAGGACGTACTTGACGGCGTCCTCGGGGATGTCAGGGTACAACACCTTCAGGAAGGCCACCAGGGCGGCCGCCACGGCCATCAAGAACTTTCTCGACGTGAACCTTTCCCAAAATGAACGCATACGATCCTCTCCCCAATCAGATTTTCAGATTCGCCGTTCGAGTCGTCTCGTCCCAGGTCAGTTCTGCCCCCAGGGCCTGGGCCAAGTCTCGCACGTAGACCCACATCCTGCCGACAAAGATCTGCACCCTGCCTTCAAATGCCCGGATTTGCCCCGGGACAAGCTTGCCGTTAACGGTCACGGTCAGACGATAGTCGGCTGTCTGGTGCGGCTCCTGCGGGCTTCCAGAAGGCACCGCCGGAGGGACCACCTTCTTAATCCCGCGGGCAATCGCCTGCGCGCACTTCTCGCGGAAGCTGGCGTCACGCAACAGGGCCTCCTCTGCCGGGTTCGAGATGAAGGCCATCTCTACCAGGGCCGCCGGCATCTTGGTCAGGCGCAGGACGGCGAAGTTAGCGGTCTTAACGCCCCGGTCGGTCAGGCCGGTGGCCGCCAGCATCTCGGCCTGGATGGCCTTTGCCAGGCGTTCGCCAGTTCCGCCGGTGGTCAGGGAGTAGGTCTCCACACCGTGGGCCGCCGGGGTGGTCGCCGCGTTACAGTGGATGCTCACATAGGCGTCGGCGTCCAACCTGTTGGCGATCTCCGCCCGGGCGTGTAGGTCGAGGGCCGGCGTAGCGCCGAGGCCCCTGTCGTCGGTGCGCGTCAGCCGCACAGCGTAATGCGGGGCGATGATCTCCGCCACCCGCCGGGCCACGGCAAGGGTTACATCCGCCTCCCTCAGGCCGGTCGGGCCGATGGCCCCTGGGTCGGAGCCCCCATGGCCGGGGTCGATGACCACCTTAAAACGGTCCATTCGGATCTACCTCCTCCATTGTCGGTTCGGGAGCGACACGGGAGCCCTGCCGCCGCCCCTGCCGTCCCTGTCGCTCCAGCCAGTAACTGTAGCCCTCGGTCGCGAAGTAGCCGCCCAGGATGATCCCCACCAGGGGGACCATCAGGTCTACCATCGCTTCATTGCCCCTGAACACCTCCACCAGGAAGGCCGTGACGAAGATAGCGGCCAGCAGGTCCTTGAAACTAAAACCGTCTAAACGGTGAAAGGACAGCATGGGAATCAGCCCCTAACCAGTAACACCGCCATAGAACCGACCACCGTCGCCAGGAGGGCAATGGTTGCAAGGTAAAGCTTGTTGACGCGGTCTTCAATCCGCTGCAGGCTGCCATTTTGCACCTTCTGCCACCCCTCCAGGTTTACGATTCTGGCACCATGCTCGGCCAGAGTCTGCACGATAGCGTCCTGCTCCATCTTCCCACGTCCTTCCCATCTTTTGCGTCTTTTGCAATGGCACCGCCCTCGTTACCGTGATACACTTATCGCAAGGAGGCAGCCGCCGTGTTTGATCAGGCTTTCCGCTGTGTTTGGTACGCCGTCATCGGCATCGGCTTTGTCCTTGACCAGTTCGTAATGCCCATCTGGTTCGATTCATGGAACACCGTCTACTTCGCCGCCGCCCTGTTCGGCGGGTGGCTGATCTACCTGTTCGTCAGCGCCCTCGCCGCCGGCGCGGAATGGATCAGCTCCCGCCGGCGCCGCTGACCGGCCTCTTCCCCAGGGCAATCCGGGCCAGGTTCACCATCTCCACGTTGAGCTTGTCAATCTGGCGCAGCTTCTCATCGGGGGTCAGGGCCTTGGTCTCCTGGATCTTCCGGATCTTCTGCCGCCGCTTGTTCAGCAGTTCCTCCACCCGGCGCAGGCGCCTCAGGCGATCCATATCCACCGTTACCGTCGGCTTCTGTCCCTTCTTCTTCTGCTCCTGGGCCGTGCTGTAGGCCCGCTCCAGCCTCTGCAGTTCATCATAGAAGACATCAATAGACTCCGCGCTCCGGTAGGCTTTGCCAGTGTATGCTTTCAGGACGGGCGCCACCTCGGTTAGTTCGGCACCGGGCGCCCGGTTGCCGGTCAGGGCGTCGATAAGGTGCAGCGCGTGCATCCCCAGGCCGCCCGTGTACCCCCGGACCATCGCCTCAAACTTCCGCGGCGAGATGTTGAAGGCCTTGCCTATGCTCCGGGCTACCCCGGTGGTGTACGGTCCGTACTGCTCGGACGGCTCCAGGCGCTGCTCCCGCATCGGCACGATGGGCGCGCCGGTGAACAGGCTCCGGTTGGCGTAGGCCTCGGCCAAGGGTATGAGGGCCGTGGGGAGAACGCTCGGGGTACCGGCCTCCTTGGCCGATACGGCCAGGTCCTTGAGGACCTTGGGGTCCTGCCCGTCGATGTACTCCAATACCCGCTCGGGCGCCGTGCCAAAGACGATCCCTAGCTCAAACGGCTTGGGCACGAAGTACAGCGTGTCACCTTCGCCGGGGATGCACCAGTAGAGATCCCGGCGCCAGCGCGGCAGCTCCTTGTAACGGGGGTCGTCCCGGTTCATCAGGTACAGTATGATCGACGGGATAGTAATGAACGTAACCCCTTTGAGCGTGAAACCGATGGGGTCCTCGCGCCAGGCACGCACCAAACGGTTCGTGCCCTGAACAGCAGCATTGAAGAAGGCCACCATCTCATTTGCCTGGCGCCCCTTGTAGCCCGCCCGGGAGAAGTCCACGGTGACTTCCCGGCTCGAATAGGCCGCCCTCGCCTTCGCCTCCCGGCTCGTTCCTTCCCGTTTCAGGCCGCGGGCGAACTCGCCGACGCGGGTAGCTTCCTCGACGGCCTCGCTGACGGTTTGCAGAAAGGTGAGGGGCGAGACGGCGGCCCGGCGCAGGCGTTCCTTCGCCGTCTGCTTGCCGATCAGTTGACGCAGGTTGGTCTGCAGGTAATCCCGGTCCAGGCTGACAAGGGCCGCCTGGGCGCCGCCGGAGGCCTCCCACAGCTTGTAGAGATCGTCCCGCTTCGCGACATGGAAGAGGCCCCGCAGGAGATCCACAACCGGGAAGAACTGGTACTTACTGAAGGCCCAGGCCGAGAGCTGGTCACGGGCCGGGTTGCGGGCGATGAACTCCGGGGTCAACACGGCGCCGGCGCGCAGCATCCGGGCCGGGAAGGCCAGCAGCCTGATGAACCAGTTGGCACTCGGGGCATCCAACATCTCCAGCGCACGGTACAACTCCGGATGGACCTGGTAGAAGGTCGGCTTGCCGTTGCGGTAGACGGTGAGGATATTCTCTTTCTTTTCCTTGATCCGGGCGTAGCCGACCGGGTTGAAGGTCACGGCCAGCTTCTCGAAGTCGATCTGGTCCAGGATCTCATCGGGCACGCCGGCGCGCTGGAGTTCTTTCTCCAACCGCTCCAGATCGGTCCGGCTCGGCTCGACGGGGGTCGGCACACGCTCCATCAGCCAGCCCATACCCTCGGCCTTGTCGGCGATGTCGGCCAGTGCGCGGGCCACCCGGTTCCGCTCCGCGATGTCGACCAGCCAGATGGTGTTGCGGACAATACTCTCCAGTGGGTCGATGATCGACCGCTGCGAACCCTTGATGCCCTTCACCGGCTTGGGCAGATCCGTCCACCGCTTACGGCTGCCGATAACCAGGCCCTTCGACGCTACTTCCTCGCCGAAGTAGCGGTAAAACGGCACATAGTTCCGGTTGAGGTCCCGCATGGTCTCCGCGGTCTCGCGCGCCACGATGCCGGCGTCGACCAGGTGGTCGATGAGATTGTCCTGGTACTTCATCAACTGGTCGTGGGCCTTGCGGAACGCGGGGGAATCCAGTCTCTCAATAGCCATTGCGGCTTTCAGGGGATCGGCGCCGCTCTCAATGCCGCGATGGAACAGTTCCATCGCCCGCCGGGCGGTGATGTAGGCCGTGAAGTCCTCGATCTGATTCCGCACGGGCTTCAGGATTTCGCGCAGCCCCGGGCCGATGATCTTCAGGTCGGGACTGACCGTGGCGCGTTCGAGCATGCCGACGGCCTTTCGGGCGCGGCCGCGGGCCAGCCGAGCCAGACGGTACGGGTCGGCCAGGATGGGCAGATCCTTCTCGGGATCGGCCTTGCCGCCGAGGGCGGTCTTGACGGCTTTGTACAACGGGTATAGGTCGTCTACCCAGTCCGCGTATACCTTCTCGGTGGTTTTCAGGAAGGGCCTGTCCTTCGGCTGGTCGCGCACAATTATGCCTTTGATGTGGTCGACGGCATCCTGGCCGTACCAAGCCTGGTACAGCCGCTGAACCTCGCGAATCACGCCCTTGAGCTTCGGCTCTGCTTCCAGCCGTGATTCGAAGTCGCGGAAAAAGGTGGGGGCCGCCTGCTTCGCAATCTCGGGGCGCACGAAGTAAAACCGGAAAAACTCCGCCAGGCCCTCTTCGTGCTGAAGCTTGGCGCCGGCCTGGGGATAGAGCCGCGCCCCGAGGGGCTGCAGCTCGGGGTATTTCATAAAGTCCAGCTTGAGGGTCTTGGTCAGGTGGTGGCCGGCCTCGTGGGCGATGGCCTCCAGGTCCTCGGGTTGCTTGGTGCGGATGACCTCAGTCTTGGTGTTGTACTGGGCGCGGGCACCGGTTAAGGTCATTCGCTTTTCCCGGACCGGAGCCAGAAGCTTGTCCTCGATGTAGCGGATGATATCCACCCGGCCGACAGGTTTACCGCCAGTGGATGTCTTAGTTTGAGCCTGGGCCTTTGCGGCGGCCTGCTGGACAAAGTATTCCACGCCCACAAGTTCGTCGTCAGCGTAGCGATCTTCGGATTCACGAACCCGATATCGGTCCTGCGTACTTATCTCTCTACCAATGAAAGTCCCTGCTTCACGTCTTGCCAAAGCGACACTCGCGAACGGGTTATTGCTCTCTAGCACCCTCCTAACCGAAGTATGGCTTTCGCCGTGGCCGTCGTAGAGTACAACATCGCGCAAGGCGGCGTTCATAACAAGTTCCTGGGACGCCTCCCTAAGGTCGGCGGCGCCTCTGTAGTAGGCAAGGACCATAGGCGACCCAAACGCCCGCGCCTGACCGCGGATAAAGTCGGCGGCTTCCTTTGGGCGCCGGAACAAACCGATAGGAATCTCCTGCACGGCGCGGACCCTGTTCTTGGCGTCCATATAGATAATAGAGACAAAGTTCTCCGGCGTGCGCAACGAGGCCCCTACCTCGGCGACGCCTGCGGGACCGGTGATAACCTTGCCCAGGGCGGGATGATCTAACTCCGGCGTATAGAGAAAGTCGAGCGAAGGTTGTGGAAGGTCGCGGGTGCTGAAATCCCCATTCGAGTTGATAAGGGCGTACTTATTCGAATCGATCACCACGTGGCCACGAAAACGCTCGGGGTCCACTAGTTCAGCGTAGTATTTCGTGAATTGCCGATCCGCCCCTGACGGCTTGGGATCTCCACTGGGGTGGTTGTGGAGGAGATAGTAACCATCGGCCTTCAGGCGCCTTATCCGCTGCCTTATCTGATATGCGTCACGCACATGGTTGTCCGACAGCACAACAGCGAGGTGGGGCAGGCGCGACGTAAGGGCTTCGTGCCCAATAATCCGGCCATTTCGCACGTAGAACACGCGGAAGGTTTCAAAACGTGGGTCACGGAGGACCTGTGCCAGGACTGCTAGGTCTTCCGCGTTTTGGATTCTCTTTCCCTGGAAAGAAACTCGCCCATCCTGGATAAAGTCTCGGGAGATGGCGACACCAAGCGTTCGGACGCCCCCGGAGCTAACAGCCGTTCCTCTACCGGCGGGTACTCTACCAGCGGCTGTACTTTCAGAGACGGCCTGATACGCAAGCGCCGCCGCCTCTTCTCTCTGGTTCTCTTCACGTACACCAACCCTCTTATAGAGATCATTGATCGCCTCGCGGACGACGGCCTCTTCACGGCCCTTCCTGAACGTGACACTGCCGTCCTCGTTCCTGGTCAGGTCCCAACCCTGGATCATATCGCCCAAACGAGCGGCCAAAGATTTCGGGATTCTGGCGTCCGAAGCGATGGTGATCTCGTCGGCGCTGCCGGCCAGGGCCTGCCTGACATCGTCGGCGCTGCGAACCACGACCGCTCGCTGCCGCCCGGGCATACCTTTTACGTCTTCGCTGCCTCCCTGGCGGCCTCCGCCCGCTTCTGGTTTTGCTCCTTCTCCCACTCTCGGAGCCGCTTGCCCAGCATCGCCACGACGAACGGCCTGGTTTTGGAAAAGCGAAGCTTGTAGGGATTCTTCATTAGTCCCAACCACCTTCCTGATAGCCTGTTCAAGGACCTCGGCCTTGGTCGGTATAATCTTGCCGAAGAAAGACTCCTGCTTCGGGTGCCCGACGGCCTCAACTACATCGGCGTAGGCATTAAGGATTGACGACAGCTTCTTTGCACTCCGGCCGAACTGGTCAAAAACACCCAGGATGTCTTTTGCCAGCGGCGAGATGTCCTCACCAAACATGGTTGTCTGATTGAGGTACTTCTCAACCGACATGCCGGTCTCACGCAGGTAGGACAGCTTGTTGGCTGCCGCAGCGATCTCTTGAGTCAAGTCTAGATCGTGCAGAGTACCGTTTGCAATACCATCTTTTACCTTGGCCAGCCTGGGAGCCGCGATCAGCATAGCGTTAGTAATGTTCCGGACATTGCTGTCCGTGCTTTCGGCCAGTTTCGCCAGAACGGCCGGGTCCCCGTAGGCCTTGGCAAAGACGGCGTTGCGGATGCGGTTTACGCCCTCCTGAGAGATACCGCCATCGGCAGTCATATACCGACCGCGTTCCGCCGGCCCGACCACCTCTTGGAAGAAGCGGCGGACGAAGTCCCAGTTGGCGCGATGCACGATCTCCCCGTTCTCCCCGGGGACAAACTCATCCAGGAGGGCCCCGGACAGCTTCTTGCCGTCCGCCATCGCCTGCTCGGTGGCAGACATGGCGGCGACGGCTTGCTCATTGGCCTCGCGGGTGAACTGGACACGGTCGACGTCCGTCTGCCGGACCCGCACGAGGACCGGGCGCTCGACACCCTCCAGGGCCTTCTTGTCCAGGCCAAACCGCTCCGCGTTGTCCAGTAGCCATTGCCGGTACTTACCCGCATTCTCGTGGCCGCTTTCATAGGCCGTCTTCAGGGCAATAACCCGCCCGTTCCCGGATTCGACGACCAGATCCGGGCCGACGATCGGCGCCCCCTCGGAGGCCTTCGGGCTCTCGCCCAGGAACTCCGGCTCCAGCTTGTTGACGATGAGCCCGATCTGCTCCTTGCTGGCCGCGCGGGACCGGTCCCGGGGCTGCAACTCGGCAGGGTATCGCTTGTCGGTACGCAGGGCCGTGTCGTGGGACGCGATCAGGTCATTGGCATCGACGACAGCGTATCTGGTCTCGACGGCGGTCCCGCGCTCGGTTTTTGCGGTAGCCGTTTTACCCTGGATCTGGCCTGGCGCAGCAGGCTTCGAGGCCTCGGTCGCTTTGGGTGTCTCCGGGGGTTTCCCCTGCTTAGAAGCAAAATATCGCTGGAGGACGCGTTGCGCGGCTGGCGAGAGTTTGCTCCACTCGCTCTTGGCAAACTTGTCGGAATCACGCTTGTTCCACCCAACAGTTTGCGCCACGTTGAAACGGTCGTCGTAACTCATACCGTTCCACCGCTGAACAACCGGCTCCATGCCGCGCTCAATGGCTTCCCGTTTGGCCTTCTGTGCCGCCGGCGGCTCCGCCTTGACCGCCTTTCGCCCGATCCAGAACTCCGTCCCCAACTCGTTTCGCACTTTCAGCTTCGCCGGGTCGGTGTCGTCGATGATGATCAGGCGTTCGCCCTTCGGGCCGAAGACAACAAGCGGCACAGTCGGCCTTTCCTGCTCCGACCGTACTTGCGGCGTCGTGGCCTCCGCAAGCAGCGCCTTTACCGCCTCTTTACGTGCCGCTTCTATCGTCAGCGGATCAGACGGTATCAGGTTTCGCTGGCCGCTGACCGTAACCTCAACGGCAAAGCCTTCTCCGCTGGGATGCTGGACGATCTTAGCGGTCGTGCCATTCAGACGTGCCGTACCGTAACGCTCAAGTTGTCGCAGAAGTTCTGCACTTGCGGTTTCAGCCTGCCTTTCCGGCGCCCGCACAGTAGGCAGCGGGGGCGCCTCAATGACTCGGCTCGGCCTGACCGGTGTCTCCGGCCGCATCGGACCCTGGACGGTTTCGACGGTGCCGCCGCTCCGGGTCGCGCGCTGGTCTTCGCTGGCCGCCAGCCGTTCCCGCAGGATACGCAGCCACTGCTCGTGCAACGGCTCGGGTTTCGGCCGGGGCGGCTCCGGCCGTCCCCACAGGCCGGCAGCGGCGCGGGTCTTGACGGTAAACCTCGGCGGTTGGGCCGCCATCCGCTCCCGGGCGCGCGCCAGCAGCTCCTGCCATTGCGGCGGCAGGAATTTCTCCGAAAGGGGCTCATAGCCTTCCATCGGCGGGGTTTCGGCCGGTGCCGGCCGGCGTGCCTCAATAGCTTCCAGGCGGGCCTTCTGCCGGGGCTCCGGCAGGGCCGGCGTCCGCAGCCGCGCCCGTTCCGTCGCAAATACCCGCGTACCCTCCGGGATCTCCGGCCGGCGGGCCTCCCCCGGGGCGGTCCTGGCAGCCGCATACGCGGCGTTGACATCCTGCCAGAAGCGGTCGTATTCGGCCCGGGCCGTCTCCATATCTCCACCGGCCCAGGCCTCACGGAAACGCCGATGGGTTTCCATCGCCGGACGCAGCAGGCCGGCCCGGCCGCCCAGGGCGCCGGTCAGGGCACTGAACAGGGCCAGGGAGCCTGCAGTCGTCGCCAGCTCCTGCATCGAGGGCCGCTGGTCCTCGGGGTAAAGGGGAATCGCCGCGGCCATACCGGTGGCGCCGACAACACCCCCGCGTACGCCGTGCTCGATAATGCCCGGGGTCATAGGCGCAAGGCGCCGGAGAATCTGCGATGCCAGTTGTCCGCCGACGTCGCCCACGCCGAAGAAGGCCGTTTCGGCAGGCAGTTCGGCCACTGTCGGGCGTTCCTCCGGCGGCCGGAGCGGGGTCTGCTTCAGACCCCAATAGCCGGCGCCGGTAGCGGCCCCGCGGGCCGCCGTGCGGACCAGGCCGGGGGCGCGCTCGGCAAGGCCGGCAAGCCCCGGCAGGCGCCGGGCAACTTCTCTGCCAGCCGTCCGTACGCCGCTGGCCGCCAACCCGATGGGCGCGAGAGCGCCGATCAGGTTGCCGATGACCTCTTCGGCACCTGACGGTTGCGCTATGCGGGCATCCTTCGGCAGCAAAAGCGCCGCAATGGCCGCTTCCTGAGCCGTGCGTCCAGCTGACGACGCCGCCCGCGGCACCAAGACATTACCGGTCCGTTCCGCCGCCCGAAGCAGGGCCGGGCCGAGCGGCGCCCGGCTGACAAACGCCTCCTGCGCCTGCCGCTTGCTCTCGATCTCCCGCAGGGCGCCAAAGGTCGGCGCCGGGGACACATCGGCAGGAAGCAGCCGGGGGCCGGGCGGCTGTGTCGGCCTGGGCGCCAGACCTTTGAAGGTAGCGGCCCGCTTCAGGGCGTCAATGGCGGCTTTCACCGGGCTCGGTTTAGGCGGGGGCGGGGCCGTAGTCTCAAATTCCCGCAGGGCGCCGAAGGACGGAGTGGGTCCCGTTGGCGTCGGCGGCCGGCTTTCTCTTTTTCGCGCCTGGTCCCGCTCTTCCAGGGCCTCGTAGAACTTACTCAGGTCGGCCATCTACATCGCTCCCGCACGCTTCAGTGCGTCATACAGGGGGCTCCCCTGGCCGGGCACCCACCGTGACCCATACGTCTGATAGTCCCACTCTTCTACCGCTTTTCCGGCACTGCCGAGCAGGCGGTTATACCCCGTCGGCCCGACCAGTTGCAGCAGTTCTTTCTTGTATCGCTGAAGATCCGCAAGGTAGTCCTCGGGGCGCTTGTAGTAATCAGATACGGACATAATCGCGGCTTCCCAGTCCGTCTTGGTAGGTGCCTTAGTCCCGCCGGACTTAGTCCCGCTGGCCTTAGCCGCCTTAAGCTGAGAAACTGCCACTTGGGCTTGCTGGTACGGCGTCATCCCCATTGTCCAGGGGAGCTTTTCGCGCTCAAGCTGTGCCTGCCGGTCCTTCTCCGCCTCATCGGCCTGCTGGCGTAACTGCCACAGCGAAAGGATGGTCTTTGCAGCGTCCTGCTGCTGATAAGCATTCTGCGCCGCCTGCATCCGGAGCTGCGCCTCGGTCGCCCACCGCTGCTGCGCCAGTTGCTGCATCGCCCGCGCCGCTTCTTCCGATTGGCCGACCAACTGGTTAGCCAGCGCATTGATCGCCGCGACCTTCGCCCGCTCCACCTCGGCCGCCCGCGCCCCGCGCAGCGCCCCGGCTGGCAATTGCCCGAAGAACCCCCGGCGGATGGTGTCCTGGTCTACCGCTTCCAGGGTCTTCTCCAGTTCAGTCTCATAAAGAGGATTAAGCTGGCCCCTGGCGCGGCTCTCGGCCTCGGCGTAGGAAAGCGTCGGAGGCGGCTCGGGCATGGGCGGCATTTCAAAGCGAAACGGCTGTGGATTGAGAATAGTATCGAGCGCGTTGCCAAACCCCGACAGGATTGCGTTGCGCTTGGCAAGGGCGCTGGCCGCCGCCGGGTCGGCCTGGAGCGCCGGCAAGGTGGCCGGGTTCGAGAAGTCCACCATCCGCCCGTTCTTGTAGATGTTCCCCATTGGGTCAACAGTGTACGAAAATCCGCCCGTCGAACTGGTTGTACTGCCGGGCCCCGACGAGGAAGAAGGCGAACGGCTGCTCGGTGTAGAGCCGCCGCTATTGTTGCCACTGCCGGCGGCCGCAGCCCTTGCTAGGGCCGCCGTATCCACAGGCGCGGTCAGAGGGATGCCTGCGGCCTTTTTCCGGGCAACCTCCGCCGCGTATTGAGCATCCGTCATTCCGTAAGGCATTTACATCACTCCTTCGGGTCTGCGCATTCCCGTCCTAAGACGCCACAATAGCAGCCAAAATTTCCTGCTTCTCCTCTGGTGTCAAAACAGGGTACTCTGCCAGAATCTCCTCCGCTGCTTTCCCTTCTTCTGCCATGCGTTTAGTTACTACCCGCACGAAGATATTGCGCTTCCAAAGAGGCATCATCACGCACCGCCTCCCAACAGGGCTGCTATAGCTGCTTCAAGATCGGCCAAACGCTGTTCAGCAGTGCCCTGCTTTTTCAAGTCTACGTAAGGTATTCCCTTGGACCGTGGGTCTTCGGGTAAGCCTCTTGGGCTGCCCTGTTCATCCAGTGGAAACTCCACGGCATTATCAACCACTTTAATTACTTCGCAGTCGGCAGGGTAGCGGTCTATAACGTACTCTTGTTCGTTAGTGTGAGTGGCTATAACTTTGCCTGCCTTAATTACTAGTATCAAGACTAGCACCCCCTACGTCGAAATAATAGCATTAGCATTACCGACAGTGTTCACTGCGGGGGAAAAAATAGGCGCTCCAGTGTAACCGTAGACGTAAATAGAACTCTCCAGCCATGCATAGTAGTCAGAGTTGGTATTGCCAGAAGCCGTGCTGGAGCCAGCCGCAATGGAGCTACCATTGGTTGCCCAAAAGCCATTAGCCCCGTTGCCGCTGGCAGTGCTGGAGTCAGCCACAATGGAGCTACCATTGGCTGCCAAAAAGCCATTCTGCCCATTGCCGCTGGCAGTGCTGGAGATAGCCCAAATGAAGCCGCCAGTGTCTGCCAAAAAGCCATTCTGCCCATTGCCGCTGGCAGTGCTGGAGCCAGCGAAAACAGTGCCTCCGTATCCAACCCATATACCATTGGAGCCAAAGCCATTTATCCCAACATTACCTCCAAGTAGAATGAATGCAGGCCCTGGTACTCCTAAGTCGCTAGGTAACCTGCCAACAAGTATACCTTCATTGGTGCTACCATCTCCAACTACTGCAACAGCACCCAAAAGCCCCAGTGCGGAATTTGGAGCCACAACTATACCCCGACAACCCACAAACTTCAATACAGTTTTTAGAACTACCACTGTGCCACCGCTTAAAGTTGCCGTCGGGAACGCACTCGCACGGTGAGTATTTTGCACGGTAATTTGAGTTGCGCTATCAACACTTATGACTTTCCAAATACCCCTAAAGGCGTAGTGGTCTCCTGTACCCGTAGTATCTCTGACTATGACGTAATCACCAGCCGCAATGCCGCTGGTAGATTGCACTAGTATTGGCACACCCCAGTTACCTGCGGAGCCTGTAATAGTACCTGCACCAGTTATGGTAGTAGTGACAGGAGTTGCGCCGATAATCTTTATATGCAAGCCCTGTGGGTGGTCAACGATAATTGGAGAGGTATGGCTATAAGTCCCCGCCGCAACCTGGATAGTAACAGTAACGTCTCTAGGAATCCAGGCTTTTTTGAGACTATCTAGGGCCGCCTGGATTGTGGGATAATCTGCTGGCACGTTGATAGTTTTATTAGCTGTTATCACAGTTTCGGCCAAGTGCGCAGTGAGGTTGGCCTGCACAGCATCGGCCTTGGCCTGGGCGCCAGCAGGCGTTTCGGCTCCAATGGCATCCGGCGTGAGTACATCTGTACCACCAACAGCGTGTGACCCAGCATGTGGAGCCGGTAGGGCCTCGCCGGTGGCAGTAATAGTAACCCGCTTGTTTGTCGTATCGGGGGTGATAGTTATTCCGGTGCCGGCCACCAGATCGACGTTACCGCCTGGGTTGCTCACGCCCTTGATGCTGACCAGCGCCCCGGTCTGGGCCGCTGTGGTGCCGTGCGGGTTGTCTGTACGGTTGGCATGGGCGTCCACCTTCGCCTGCGCTCCCGCTGGAGTCTCGTGGCCGCTGTGCGGCGCGGCGGCGTCCATATGAGCCTTGGCGTTTGCCAGGGATGTTGCCGGGGTGTCATACCAGTTCGTGGCACCGGTAATCGCCTTGACCCGGTTCGCCAGCCACGAGAACAGCTGAGTCAAGGTCCCGGTATTCCCCACCGGGGCCTGGGCTTGATCGACCGTCCGGCTACCAACCTTGGCATCAGTAGCCGCACCATCCGCCAGGCCGTCCGCCCCAATCTGCGGGGCATCGTCAGCCGCTCCGGTGTGCTTGTGGCCGGTGGCCGCATTGAACTTCGCCCAAATCCCGGCAATCGAAGACGCGGCAGCGTCGTACCAATTAGCGGTGCCTTTGACGGCCTTAATGTGTTTTGCCAGCCACGAAAGGAGCTGGGTCAGGGTACCGGTGTGCGCATCCCCGGCAAGGGCCTGGTCCACCGTCCGCGTGCCGATGATGGTGTCGGTGGCGGCACCGGCGCGTATGTTCTCCGTCTGAATACCGCCCGGCGACCCGTCTTTGAAAGTGTCCGCCGGGTCGAGCGCAGCGAATAGGTTATCCAGGTCGTATTCGATCTGGTCCGGCCCGGCCGTACCGGTGGATTTCTGGCCCACGTCAGCCGAGAATGTCCGCTTGGGCTTAGCCATTACACCTTCACCCCTCTGGCTCTAAGCACTTGATACTCGAAGGCATATCCGTAAAGCGTTACCGGCTCGTCAATGTTCCTGTTCTCAAAAAGGGTTTGAACCCGCTTGCCCTTCAGCCGGCAACGCGCCTCCCGCGTCGTGAAGTCCTCCCAGCCCCAGGTGTTGCCCCACGGTTCACCCCAAGTAAGGCTCTGATCAAGCGACACCCCAGGGAAGGAAACAGACTTGGAATCGCAAGTCACAGTAATGTCAGCGCTGCTCGTTTCGGAGCCGTATTGCCTGGCCGCGAGGAACACCCTGAATAACTGCTTGACATGGAACACCAGGCTGGCGTCCGCTAGGCTCAGGTCGTGCTGCCTGCTTTTCAGTGCCATTTCAATGGGCTTGTAGCTTCCGGTGACAGGGTCCCAATCCCTGTACGCCTGGCCCATCTTCAGGATGTAACCGTTAGTGGCGGCAAGGATGTCCCCGTTGGCCGTCAGGCAGAAGTCATTGACCTGTAGCCCGGTGTACCGGGTAAACGCCTTCAAACCCCAGTCCAGAACAAGAATCTTGTTGTTGCGCGGGTTGGCCGGATCGTCGCCGTAGGCCAGGAGATAACGCTCGTTGTACGGGTCAAACAACGCGCAGGCCGTCTCCGGGTGTACGATGCTACGAATAACCGAGGTTACCTTATCCTTCGCCTGGTTCTTCACCAGTTCGTCACCGGCCACCAAGATGACGTTGTAGTCCAGCAGCCCGGGGCTCAGGCTGTAGAGCCCGCCCTGTCCCAGGAAGGTCAATGAATTTGGCGTCAGCCGGATCGTCCGCGGCGCGACCGTCCCCTGGCCGACGGGCAGCCTTTCCCATACGGCGTCCGTGGCCGGGTCGGAGCCCTTCCAGGCCCACGCAGAATTTCTGTAGAGCGGCATCAAGGCGTTGCCGAACATCCCCAACCCGTGGGCCGGGCCGTCTTGTGTCGTGGGGTAGAGCTTGCTGGTGTTTTTGAAATAGGTCGGATCGTTTGGTTGGCTGTAATACAGTGCGGCCCGGTCGTTCGGGTCCCCGGTAGCGAAGACGCGGAAGCTCTTCGGGTGCCACTCGAAGATCCTGCACCTTTTGACGGGCGTCAAGTCGTTGTCCGTGGCACTGTTTGGCGTCACTTCGGCCACGGTTGCCCCGTCGTAGGTCCAGAACTTGTCTGTCCCGGCTTCCTTGCCGGCGAACCAGAACTTGTCCTGGAAGACGAACCAACCGATGTCCGGGGCGCTCAGGGCTTTCACGACGGTTTTGGTGCCGTCGTCGGCGATCCGGCAAAGGTCGCTGCCCACCACGGCCATCTTGATCTTCGTGCCGTCGTTCTTCGACCACTCGATAATGCGCTCTACCTGGGCACCGTAAGAAACGGCGTTAAGTGGAGCCGTACCCTTGCGCTTGCTGGCCGCGCCACGCTCGTCCAGATCGACGTTATCCGCCAGGGCCAGCTCGTTAAGAGCAAGACTATCCGGCGCCGCATCAGCGTTCCAGCCGCCGCGGAAATCCCGGTACACGGCATAAAGTTTCGGCTTGGCGGGTTTGCGAGGGATTTCAGGTGCCAACAGCATTTAACGCACCACCGTGATCGTCGCCGTCGCCGGCCCCCGGCTGCTGCGCAGGGTCAGCGACGTGCGCATCGCATCGCGCTCGAATTTCTTCACGTGATAGTCCCCATCGGCGTCGTCCGGGTCCTGCTTCAGCTTCCACCACCCGATTAGGTGATCTACGAGGGAACCGTGGAAAGCCAGATGTAGCTCCGGCGTTTCATTAAGGTTGGCTAACTGGGCCACGACCCGGCGGCCAAAGACGGTGTAGGTATCGGCCTCGGCAAAGATGATCTGGCCTACGCGCTGACGGTAGTCGGTGTAGAGTTCGCCGGCGGAGTTCGTCACTTCGCTGACCGTGATGAAGTTCACTGGCAGCGACGTCCACGTCTTGGCTTCGGCGGCAATCTCCGTACTGTCGTAGACGAGCCCGTTGTCGTTCAGCCAGCGCAGGGCGGCGTTGATGCCCTCCAGGGCGTCGGTGTCGTCCATAGTTTCGCCGATGTACGCCTCGGCGGCAGTCTTGATCTCTTTGCCGGTCATCTAGCCTTCCTCCGTTACTTCGCCGGGCTATGGTCCGGGTGTTCCGCCGCCAAGTGATCGGCCAGTTCCTGCTCGGTTTTGAAGACCTTCTTGCAGTCTTCCACAGGGCAGAAGACGACACCTGGCGTCAAGGCCCCCTTGGCCTTGCCCACCTCGGTCAACGTGGTCCCGTAGTCGTCATGCTTACGAAGGCAGGCAATCACCTGCTTATCCTCGGTGACCAGCTTGCCGTTCTGGAACCTTGCAACCTTGTCGGTTCCCGGGACCTTGTAAGCGATCCCCTTATAGGCGCTCCTGAATTCCACTTCCGGCATTCGGGATCTCTCCTCTGTGCATGGTTTAGGGTATGGGGCGGGAATGGTTACCCGCCCCGTCGTTCTTAGGCAGCGCTGATGGCGTTCTTGAGAATGGCGTGGGCCTTCTCGACCTTGAGTTCCAGGCCGGCCTCGGTCAGGTACTCGTCCAGGAAGCCGTCCACGCCAGGGTTGTGGATGTTGCGGCGCAGCGTGGTGTCACGTAGCGGCCGGATCCGGACATACTTCATATCGACAAAGAAGCTGTGGTAGGCGTAGTACTGCTCCAGGGCCTTTGACGGGGCAATAATCAGCCGGCCGTGCGGAGAGACGTACTCCTGGAGCTCCAAACCGTAGGCTTTGGCGTCCTGGGAGATCCGGAGCTTGTCTTTCGCCCATGCAGTGACTATCGAAATGTGACGGGCCGACGCGATCCAGAGCTTGGTACGGGAGCCGTACCTGAACAACGGCTCACAGACGTTGGTGATGAACTCGTCCTCGGTACAAACTCCGCCAGCGTCGTAGATGTTTGTGTTGATGAACTTCTCCAGGCCGCGGGACATCCGGCGCTTATTGGCGGCGTCCTCCTTGCGTTCGCCAAAGAGGATCTGCCGCTCCAGCGCCAAGCGGTGATCGATGCCCTTGGACCTGGTGAGGCGAGCCCGCTCCTGCTCGTTGGTGATCTGCTGCTCAGCCAGGACCGTTCCGGAACCACCAAACGGGGTACGCAGGATACCGCAGTAGTTGTAGACTTTGGTCGGCTGCTTGACCTTTTCCTCGGGCACGTCGGAACGCTCTTCCATCGCGTTCCCAAGGTTCAGGACGTAGTCATTGTCATTCAGCGCAGCGGCCGCCGTCTCACCGTAGCCACGGATGACGGTGATGGTGTTGCCGTTGACGGCGGTGATGAACATGATTTCACCGGTACGCGGGACCTTCACGATGTCCTTTGCCTTGAAGAGAGTTCCGTCGTCAACAACGATATTGGTGTCGGTCGCCAGGTACCCGGTAGCATTGTTCACCTGGCTCCAGTATCCGTAGACGTCCTCTTCCCACCAGTAGAACTCGGCGGTGTTAGTCTTCTTCTTCCGGCTCTGGAGGAGCACGACCGTGAACGGCGTCTCATTCGGGACGTACCGAGCAATTTCGTCCGACACGTCTATGTCCCGCCGTTGAAAGTCAAGGTCAAAAGTCAGTACGGGCATCTAACATCCACTCCTTGTTACCGTTTTCAGTCGTCGAAGATCTTCCGGCCCGTCGTCGGGGCTCCGAAGATACTCTCCTTTAACCGCTCATTCTCGGACTTCGGGGCCGGCTTCTCGCCGCCCCCACTCCGGGGCATCTGCGCCGCCCGCTTGGCGTCAGCCTGGCCGCTCTTGCCGCTCTCGGCAAGCTTGACTTCGAGCCTCGCCAGCTTGGCCTGCATATACGTCCTCTCCAGCCAATCCGGCTGGGCGGCCAGTTCCGGATTGGCCTGAACGATCTCCAACATCGCGTCAATGTACTCGCCGGCGTCCGGCACAGCGTTCATAAAGTGCTGTACCTGCAGGTTGTACGCCTGCTGCATAACCACCGGGTCGTAAGCCTGCCGCAGTTCCTGCACCTTCCGCTCGGCGATCCGCTCGGCCAGCTCCTCGATTACCTTGTCCGGCTCTTCCGCCAGGCGGTCGAGCAGCTCCTGGCGCCGCCTCTCCAGATCCTCCGGGCTGGTCTCCTTCGGCTTGTGAAGGGCAGCCTTGAGCTCTTCGAGTTCACGGCGGAGCTCGGCGCGCTCCTGGCGGTCACCGTGGAAGTTGCGCTCGGCTTCCTTGTACGCCGCTTCCAGTTCCTCGATGGTCTTGTACTTACCGGCGTACAGCCGTTCGGTCGTTTCCTGCTGGTCGTCGTTGGCGTGTCCGGGATCATCGCCCGGGGCCTCGTCGCCAGCGTTGTCCTCCTCGGGCATCTCGTCTCCGGTGTCCTCGCCCGGGAAGATGCTGTCGAGGAGTTTCTTGTCGTCAGGCATAAGTTATCGGTCTCCTTTCTGCAGCGCCTCGGCATATCGCCGCAGGCGGTCTTGCAGGTATGTATTGATTGCCCTCAAGCCCGCGATTTCTCCCTGGATGCGGGCGACCTGGGCCAGGTCATCAAACTTTGTTCGCTCCAACTCCCTCAGGCGGGCCTCAACCTGGCCCTGGATATGCTGATCCACCAGCAGCCATCCTGGCGTCCTCGTCAGCGCTTCCAGGAGTTCCCCCTCGCGCAGGGCTTTATCCGCGTCCACGCTTCCGCCCCCGTTTTGCCGACTTCAGCGCGTCTGCAGCCATCTCCCCGGCGGTCAACGGCGTGATCTTGCTCAGCGCGATAGACAGTGATCTCGATGTCGTCTTTTCATTCTGGTGTTCGGCCCTGGAGACTACCCGCCCGACAACCACCGCCCTGATCTTGTCTCCTGGACGGGCTTGGCTAAGAGCCGCTGGGATAGCGAGGTCATCAAGGTACAGCGTTGGAACGGCTTGAACGGCTTCATCGTAGACTCTTTTGGACGCGACCTTGCGTGCCATTTATTTCACTTCCTTCCCCGCTTGCCCCGCTTGGCTGCCCGCAGGGCGTTGGCCGCCCACTTGGCCATTTGCTTGGCCCCGTACTTCTTCCGGCCGATGCTCGCCGCTATCGCCCGGGCGCTCTCCGCACTCTTCCCCTGGGCCTGCAGCTTGTCCACCATCCGGGCGAAGCGGCCGCCGCCACCGGGGGCCAGGGATTTGCCTTTGTAAGTCTTAGCCAGGTGTTCCACCTCCCAGCGCCTGTTGTACCATCGCGATCTGCTCCGGACCCATTTGGGCCGGCATCTGTCCGGCACCCGGCATCAGCATCCCAGGCGGTGCCGGGCCCCCTCCCGGGACGGCCGCAGCTTGGGCCAGCTCTTCAGGTCGCTTCAGCAGCTTGTCAACCGACCGGATGTCGTAAGACTCAAGCCAAAGTTTCGTCAATTCGTAGACGTCAACATACGGGTTCCCTGTCTTCAGGATGATGCTCATAACCTCGTTGAGCTGGGCTCGACGGGCCTCCCTGTTGGCCATCGTGTCCACACTGCTTCCCGCGGGGGCATAATCCCGCTCCCCGGCCAGCTCCCAGGGTTCCACCCGCCGCCACTCGACACCGGCTGGGCCGAACATCCTGACGACGCGGGCCTCGTCGATGAACTGCTGATTGTTGCAGTCCATCAGGTACGCCAGGCGCTTCAAGCACAGGGCCTCGTAGAGCATCACCTTCACGTCGAACCGGAAGCCGGCTGAAGTGTTCTTCGTGACGACCTCGGTTGCCGTTTCCCGGCGCGCCGGGTTCACGCCCCGCACCACCGCCGGCACCCCGAGGGCGTTCTCCATGTCCTCCTTGATGACGCGCTCTTCGTTGTAGCTCGACGACGTGACGTCGGTCATTGCCAGCTCGGTCACGTCGTCGGGGCTGTCCACCCAAATAACCCCGTGCGGCCGGCTGATCAGCTCGTCCGGGTTTACTTCCGCCGACCGGCGCACCTTCCACATACGGTTGAGGACCAAGGAAACGTTGTCGATGCGCTGGTTCCGCGTGGTGTTCAGCTCGTGCTGCAGGTGCTCGATGATCTGCACCGCCGACAGGCCGTAGAACTCGCCCGGCAAGGGCTCGAAGCTGGTGGCGATAAACGGTTTCTTCCCGTGCCGGTGGTAGGGGTTCGGGCCGTCATAAACAAGCTCGTACCGGTTGGCAATGATGGCGTGCCTGTCGTCCTCCCAATAGTGCAGAAGCTCGATCAGGTACCCCTTGCGCGGCTCCCGCCAGAAGCCCTGGCCGGATTCGCTCCCCAGGCCGATCGCCGCCAGGCGGTCTTCCCGGCCGTCCTGGAGACTCCCGCCGGCGCTCACCAGGGCCTCCCAATCGTCCGGCTCGTAGACGGTGCCGCCCCCGGCCCGCCGGAGCAGTTCCAGCTTGTCCCGCAGTTCCCGCTCCGTACACCATTCCCGGTGGAAGACGAACCGGCAGGTGTCCAGGTCGCGCCCGCGGGGGTCCGGCCAGAAGTCGAAGTAGTCCACGGAATGAATATCGTTGTCGTCGTACTCGACGGACTCTTGCTCCACTTCCTCCGTCACCACTGTCGGCACCGGCTCGACGCCCCTCACCCGGGCCAGCAGGGCTTGCAGGGGGGACGGTGGCAGGATGCGTTGCTGTTTGACGCGCACCCGCCGCGTCTCGTAGCGCCAGCCGACCGAGGCGACGGCCGCCGGGTAGACCAAGAAGCACGTCACGAAGTCGTAGAACGCAGGGACCAGATTCGATAGCTGGTCGTCGACCAGTGCCCCGGCCAACTGGGCCTTCGCCTCCAGCTCAGGGATCAGCTCCGGGTCGACCGCGTACCGCGGCCTGGGGATGAAGTCGATGTACGGGCGCGAGGCAAAGATGGCCTTCATTATCCGCGAACGAAGGGTGTCGACCTCTTCATATGTCCGGGGAATGTGCAGGTTCGAGCGCCCTTTGAGCTGCTTCGGTAGCTCGTCCCGCCAGCCGACGTAAAGCTTATACCAGCGCAGCGCACGCTCGTCGTACTGCTGGCGCCACGAATCTGCGTAGTTAAAGCGGCTTAACAGTTCCCCGGTAAGTTCCCGCGTATCGGTCGACATGTTGGCCTCCTAATAGCCCGTGATGCTCGAAATCCCCGCTGGCACGTTCGGCTGTCTCCTCTTGGTCGCTACAGCCGGTCGGTTCATCAAGGCATACCGCAGCGCGTCGTAGGCGTGGTCCTCGCCGTCAGTGTCCACATCCTCGGGGCGGGTCTTGTCGTACACCAACTGCGGCAATGTCCGGATAAGGTTGGTGCATGTTGAGAAGATCTTTAGCCGGCTGGTGGGATTGCCGTCCCAGCCCTCGAAAACCGTCAGGTAGTCGTGCACCCGCTGCTTCCCGGCCAGGCGGTCGTTGTCGGCCTTCTGGCACGGTAGGCCGTTTTGCCGCATTGTCTCCGCTATACTCTCGCCCTCGTGGCCCGTCTTGGCGAAGATCGCCGGGTCGGCCAGGGTCAGGGTAATGCTCTCTCCACGGCTCATCTCGACGACCCTCTGCGCCAGCTCGGCGGCCCGCATCCCAGTGACGTACAACTCACGGTAGACGTAGACCGTCTCGTCCGGTCCCAGGGCCAGCCACAGGACGCAGGCCGGATTGGTGAAACCGAAGTCGAGCGCCCGCCAGCGCCGCCAGCCAGCCGGGATGGGAAAGGGCTCGATGACGTGCGCATCCCGCGAAAACTCCTTGAACACCTGGCCAGCGAACACGTCCCAGTCGCCGTCACGGAGGGCGCGCCTCTCGGCCTCCGGCAGCTGAGCCAACATGCGTTCATACTGCCCGCCAGCAAGATAAGGGTTGTCAACGAGCTTGGCCGGGATAAAGCGCCTGGTCCGGCCCGTTTCAGGATCTGTATACCTCTCGCCCCAAGGGGCGATGTCGATAAACCTGGAACGTACCCATCCATGTCCGACCCCGCCCGGGTTGGTGGCCGCCCTGATCAGCGTCCGCACCCCGGACTTGGTGGTCCGGCACCGGCTCATCAGGTAGGTAAACTGGAACTCTGTGAACTGCGTCAGCTCATCGAAACAGATATCCTCATATTCGGCCGATTGATACTTGTAAACGTCCTCATCGCGCTCGCAGTAACCAAACTCCAGCAGGCTGCCATTAGGGAAACGCCACCGCTTGTACTGTGCCTGATAGGCAGCGCCCCTGCCGGCTAACAGCTCCAACGAGCGCAGGATCAGCGACCGCTCAAGCTCTGGGAACGTCCTCCGTAGTATCAGGCCCCGGCTGCCCGGTATGGCGATCCGGCGCAGGATGGAGAACATCAGCAGGGCGTCCGATTTGCCGCCACCCGCCGCGCCGCCGTACAGGACCTCGTCCTCGGCGGCGTTGAGGAACAGCGCTTGGCGGGGCGTGGCCGCCCATACCGGCCCATCAGTCGGTACCTTCGCCACGACCACCGTGACCGTACACCTCCGGGTTTAGTCCGGGGATCTCTATACGTAACGGGCCGCCGTTCGGCCCGGTGATCTCCTGCCGGTCAACAAACATCCCCAGGTGCTTCCCCAACAGCTCCAACGCCTTGAGCTTGTCGTGGAGCTTCACGCGCTGGCTGCCGCCGTTCTTGCTGACGATCTGGCTGACCTCCGACAGGACCGTCCCGTCGACCAGGTTTGAGTCGCGGATCTCCACCCCATGCGGGCCGAAGCTCACGAAGTCCTTGAGGTCGGCGAACGCGATCTTGGCCAGCTGCTCGATGACAGCGTCCTGGGTGATCTTGGTGCGCTGCGCCCGCTCGGCCATAGCTGCGGCAATGGCGGCCTGCACACGCGGACGGGCCAAAAGCCGTCTGCCCATCTTGTCGGCGCTCGACGCTTTGTAGCCGGCCCTCTCCGCAGCTCGCCGGTGGTTCAGGTCGATCAGGTACTCCTGTACGAAAACCTTTTCCCGGTTGGTCAGCGTGGTCCGTTCGGTCATTGCACCACCCCTAAAACGACAAACCCACCCAGACCTGAAGGGCCAGCGTGACCGCAGGTCTAGGTGGGTTTTCTGTTGATTTGAGCATAGCACACTTTGGCGAAGTGTGGAAGAAGAATCTTACTCGTCCGTCAGTTCTTCCGCCCGCAGTTCCAACAGCCCCATTAACACGTCCACCTGCAGGTTGCCGGCCAGGACGAAGCAGGTCAGCCTCCCTTCGCGGGCCAGCTCCATCACTTTCTCCAGCTCCGCGACCACTCTCTCGCGGATATTGATGACTTTAGCCATACTCGACCTCCTCCACCACGATTTCGGCCCGCTCATCCCGGTCGATGAACCGCTCCGCCACAATGCGCGCCACCTGTTGGTCGTCGACGTAGACGGCGCCGCTGAGACCGTCCAAGATCGCCTTGACGACGTTGTCTGTGTCGGGCAGGCTCTTGCGCGCCCGCCGGGCAAAGTACAGGCGCATGGTGACTACCACGAGGCCGCGCACCAGCTCCCGCCCCTGCATCGCCAGCCGGCCGAAGGTATGCACCCGCCGCTCGTATTCGACCGTCTCCTCGGGGGTGTAGAGCATAACCTTGCGCCCGGCGTAACCGATCCGCGGCCGGGCTTTGGCGACCGGGCGGCCAGGGACGACGATCTTGATCTCATCCACTGGCCTCACCCCTCGCCAGGGCCACCAGGGCCTTTGCTAAACACTGGATCGCTTGCTCCTGAGCGACATCCTCCGGCGTCCCGTCCTTGGCCGTGAACGGGGCGAAGTGCAGGTGCAGCAACTCGTGGACCAGGGTCCGCTCATGGTCTTGCTCAAACGGCGACCTGGGCGAGTAGTCGACCGGATCAAGCAGCTTGATGATGGCCTCTTTGCGCTCGATCACCCACATGCATTCGCCCTGGCCGTCGGAGTGCATATCGTCCGCCCTGACGATCTTGGTGACGATATCCCAGTCCTGTAGCCGGAGCCGCCGCTGCCACAGACGGCATTTTTCGGTGAGCTCGTCCTGACTCAAGATCACCGGCTACACCCCCACATTGAGCACGCACTCGCGCCCGGTCGACGCCCGCACTCCCGCCGGCACTACTGCCCCGAGCGGCGGGAGGGGGCCCTCCCGGTATCGCGGGCAGCGCACGACCTGGTAGAGCATCAGTTTGCGATTGCCGTCGATGACCTGGACTTTCTGCCGTAGCTTGAGTCCTGTCTTGTCCCCCCGGCCGATAAAGGCACAGTGGACGGCCGTAGTCCAGCAGCAGGTGTTGCAAAGAGTCTCGGTCATGCTCACAGGGTCACTCCTTTCGCAAGATTGAGGAACCGGACCTTGCCGGCGTCCCAAACCAGTTCGGCGGTCCCCGTCGGGCCATTCCGTTGCTTGGCGACGATGATCTCCGCGACGCCCTTCCGGTCACTGTCCTGGTTGTAGTAGTCGTCCCGGTAGATGAACAGTACCACGTCGGCATGCTGCTCGATCTCGCCGCTGTCACGCAGGTCGGACATCTGCGGCCGCTTGTTCTGCCGCAGTTCCACCGCGCGGGAGAGCTGGGACAGCAGGACGACCGGGCACCCGCATTCCTTCGCCAGGGCCTTGCACCGGCGCGTCATCCGGCCGATGCGCACCGTCTGCGATTCCCCGCGCTCGACGGGGTCCTGCAGCAAGCCCAGGTAGTCGATCACGATGAGCCCCAGGCGTCCGTGTTTCGCTTTAAGCCGCCGCGCACGGCTGCGGATATTGGTCGTCGTCAGCTCGGCGGAGTCGTCGACATAAAGCGGAATATCGCTCAGTCCATAAGCCGCGTCCACGGCGGCCTCCCAATCATCCTCGGACAACCGCCGCGCACGGGCGGCGAAGCTGTTGACCCCGGCGCGCATGCAAACCAACCGATCGGCCAGACAGCCTGCGGACATCTCGGCAGAAAAGACGACCACCGGCGCCATCTCGAGCTCTGCTACGTTGTACGCCACCTGCAAAGCCAGCGCCGTCTTCCCCATCGACGGACGCGCAGCAAGGACGATCAGGTCGGCAGGCTGCAAGCCCCCCAAAATCACGTCAAGATCCGGGAACCCGGTGGCGATCCCGACCGGCTGGCGCTCATGGCGTTGCCGGTACATCTCACGCCACCGGGCCTCCGCCACGGAACCGAGGAGCTGCGCCTCAGCGATTTCTGCTCCTCTACTGACATCAGCAAGTAGAGCCTCGGCCCTAGCCATCACGTCCTCAGTGTCGCCATCGTCACTAGCTAGAGCCGCGATTGCGCGGCCGGCGTGCATTAATCTGCGCTTAGTTGCCGCTTTACGGATCATTTGAGCATAATATTCCAGGCTACCCGGGCTAGTTGGCACATCTACTCCTGGCAGATCCAGCAGCGACGCGAGATAACTTGCCCCGCCGACAGTATCGAGATCACCCTTCTTGCGTAACTCATCGCTCAACGTAACTAAGTCTACAGGTTTTCCAGCGGCAACTAGGGAACAAACAGCCGTAAACGCGGCCTGGTGCTGCGGAGTATACATGTCGGCTGGGCGCAAAAGGTCCGCGGCTGTGATAGCAGCATCAGGAATGGTCATGCAAAGTGCAAGCAACGCTTGTTCTGCATCTAAAGCTTGAGGCATCAAGGCCTCGACCTTAGCCACCGGCATCACCGCCCAAAAGCTCGTTAATCAGTTGACGAGTCTCTTCCGGTCCCGGAACGTACGGTCCACTCCTTTCCTCGTCCGCGTTGACGTTGTCCGGTGCTCGTGCTCGCGACTTGCCGGGCGGGTCGTTGCGCCGGATCTGTGCCAGGGTCGTCCACCCTTTCGCCGCCCAGGACACCAAGATCGTATCGACGTAACGTAGGGATTTGCCGCCCTTAGCCGCGGCTCGTCGCATGGCCTCTTGTATGATCTCCAAGGGATAGTCCCAGTTGTTGATCATCTCAATGTCTCTTTGGGAGATAAGGCGACCAAGGAAAGCCTCGCAGGCATGTACCACTTTAGCATCATGATCCTTAACATGATCATGATCATGTTTGGTTAGGTTAGGTTTGGTTACGCAGGACATCCGGCTGCTATCCTGTGGAACATCCGTCGGACATCCGTCGGACATCCGTCGGACATCCTGCTTTTGTCCGCGTTCCTTCCTTTTCCTCTCCGCCCTTTTCCTCTCCGCGTCCGCACGCCGGCGCTCAACAAGCCTGCCTGCATAATCATGCCAATCGTGGATCTCTGGCACCTCGGCCTGGTCGATGTCAACAAAGCCTGCCTGCACCAAAGCCGAGAAGAACTGATCGGGATCGCCTTCCCACTGGGCTGCCCTGGCGATCATCCTGGGCGAGATCCCGGCTAGAATGCCATCCGGAACGTTATCCAGACACCACAACCAAAACGTCGTAATGTGTCCTACAAAGTGAACCGGCGGTATGTTAAGTAACTCTGCCGCTATTAGTGTTTTCCTGTGACTTGGTAGTGATTGGTGCAGCTCTATCCAGGCCACCGTCCCGCCCCCGTTCTCTAATCAATCTCTATCGCCTGATCCATCACGAGCAAAAAGTTCAATAAACCGCCCCATCCGCTCGTAGAACGGCAGGACCTGAGCCAACGTTGTAGTGCAGAACCAGTCTGCCCGCCGGTACTCTTTAAAGAGCGTGCAGAACACTAGTTCATCGATTTCATCTTTGTTTGCCATCGGGCAGTCGCGGCAGTGGATAATCATTTAGGCATCACCTACGGACTTTTTAGAACTTTCCGGAACCGCCGAGGAACCGCCCCGACACTTTTTATTCTCCTGCCGTTCCACAAGCAGGCCCAAAGCCAACAGCGACGCGGCTGCAAAGAGGATCACAACGAGTAGGCCGGCCATCTTTACCCCTCCTCCTCGGCCCGCCGAACACGGCCCCTGAAGATGGCGTCCAGGCGGTCCACAAGCTTGGCCCCCGTCACAATGTCAACTTGCAGAATCGGGCGCCGGCAGCGCTCATCAAGCCCGGCCGGATACGGGGGCAGGATAATCCACTCTACCGGCCGCTCCTCGTAGGTGGTACCGTCGGGGTTAAAGATGATGAACACGGATGCTCACCCACCTTACGCATCGCTTTCACCGCCGCCCGACCAAGAGCCGCCTGGGCCTCATTACGCCACACGTGTTCGGTATGGCAGACCATACACAGTGGTTGCTCGATTCCCCGCCAACGTTTAGCCCCCGGCTGGCCACACGTAAAGCACGTCATGCCGGTCCCTCCTACCTCAGAATTTGACCGTCACTGTCCGGCGTCCCCACTGCAGGGCCATCCCCCGGCTCGGCATCCAGATATCAATCCGGCTGCCCTTAATCGCCCCGCCGGTATCCTCGGCCTGGAACACACCCAGACCGGCGATCTCCACCCGGCTGCCGAGCGGGATGATCTGGGGATCCACGGCCACCACGCCCCAGCGGACCGGTGTCCCGGTGGCCGTTACCCCGTCGCCGTTACCGCAACCGTAACTGTAGGCCGTCGCCTCGACCACGAGCTGCAGGTCTTCGCGGACCAGGTTTTCCGCCGGCCTTGGGAGCGGCCGCCAGGTCGCCGGCGCTTCCGCGGGCGGGACGGCAACCACCAGGGCCGCCACGAGGGCCAGGGCTACATCTAAAAAGCGCACCGCTCTTCCCCCTTCAGCCGCCCCCACAATCGGGTCAGCTTTTGGTCCCGCTTCTCGGCCACCTGATCAGCGCAGTCAAACAGGATCATCATCTGCAGGAGCATAATCTCCACGTCCGCTATCTCCTCGGCTATACGGCTGAAATGCCGCTGCCCGCGCAGGTATTTGGTCAGCTCCTTCTGCAGTTCGGCCATCTCCTCGAAGACCATAACGACCTGTCCGACGATACCCCATTGCTCCAGGGCTGCCTTGCAGATCGTGATGTCATCGGGCCTATCAGTAGGAGTTACCACGGCCACATGCACCCCCAGGCGAACCAGATGAACGCCCACCCCGCCAGGACCGCCGCCGTGAGCAGCCAGACGAGCGGCTTACACCGGTACCAGCGCCACACCCGGCGGGGCTTCTGGACGTTGACGGGGCGGGTGGTTCTGCTGATGTACCGTGGCGCGGCCGTGTTATCTCCCCAGCGCATCACCGCCCCACCTCCGGGGCCTCGTCCCAGGTGCGGCCGTCGAGCTTAGGCATCTTAACCATCCGCCCGTCGATCTCGGCCGACTTGAGGAAGAAGGGCACCCCGGCGGCAACCGCCTGGTCGCGCAGGAGACGGATGTCGTCCAGGCTCACGGAACGGCGGTTGGGGCCGGTTTCAACGCCGCAGATCACCCAACTTATAGCTCCCCTGAGCCTTGCTGCTCTGTATGGCTTGGTGTTAATACCGAGCGGCGCTGGTTTTTCTTCGCTCGCATAAAACTTGGGGCTAAGATATTCCGAAAGTTCCACCGGCCCCAACATCGGTTCCACGCTCACAAACCGCACCGCAGCCGGTATCTGCAACAGTATCGGAATCCGCTCATCGGCGCGGGCCTGGTTCTCGGCGGTGACTCCGAGCCAGACGTTGGACAGGGGCCATGGTATCGCTGGGAGCCGGTATTTATGCCCCAAACAAATTGCGGAGATATGCTTACGGGTTGTACCGTATTGGGCTGCTATGTCGTCAAGCTTTAGCCCCTTCGCGCGAAGATCACGTATCTCCGCTACCTGCTCTGCGGTGAATTTGGCTTGGCTCTTGGCCCAAACGCCAGCGGTACCGTGTCGGGAGGCGTCAGCCATGTTATCCTTCTTTGATCCCCAGCAAAGGTTTTCGATTCTGTTGTCTGTTCGGTCACCATTACGATGACGCGCTTCAGCATCAGGGGATGGGGGCGGACCAACAAACGCCTCAAGTACCAGCCGGTTAATCCGAACCTGGCGCACCTGTGCCCCGAGGGATAGGCAGACTGAATAATAACCCCCTCTTGTGGCCCGGGGACGCAGTATTCCCTCTGGGGTCCTCCGGCCCTTGGTGCCACCACCAACTCTCCGTACGCGCCCATGGTCTGAAACTTCATAAAAGCCCTCATATCCAAGCACGGCCCGCCACTCTTCTTTGGTCGCTGGCTTGGTAGCTAAATCGATACTGATCCCGTCCATCGTTTTCTGGACAGCAAACGGCCTTGAGGCATTGGCTAGATAGGATCGCATTCTCTCGGGGCGTTTCGTTAAAAGCAGAAATGTGTGTTGCGGACAAAGAGCCATTACAGCGAAAATGTGGTCGAGGAAGTCGTCCGGGACTTCTTCATGGAAGAGGTCGGTCATACTACCCGTAAACACCCGCCGGGGCTTCTTCCACCGCATCGGTTCCTCCAGCCGCTCCGGGTGCAATGTCACGCGGAACGGATCATCAGCCGGGTACCCAAACCGGCCCCGGAGCCGGTGGGCCATCCGCTTCGCGTAGCAGTTCGCGCAACCCTCTGACACGGGAGTACAGCCCGTCACGGGGTTCCATACGTCGGTGGCCCACTCTATCTTGGTCTGGCCCATGTTCGTCACCTCGCTTCATTTAAGGTCCCGGCGCGGCGGCTACCCGCGAAGCCCGCGAAATCCGCGCCGGGAGGGGTCGCCCCCACCGCAACGCCCAGCAGGGCGCTCCGGTAGAGGCCGGAGCCTCTACCCTTGACAGAGGATGTTGACCAACCCCTACTTAGGGGCTCCGGCAAGAATCAGATAGCCATCCAGGGCCGCCTTGAGCTTGGCGACTTCGTTGTCCACAGCTTCCTTGATGT